>DRIG01000001.1 GCA_011052815.1 candidate division WOR-3 bacterium
AGAGTACCGTCATTCGCATCACAAACAAGCTGCGGCTGGTCTGCCGGCATACGCCAGGCACCAGGACTCGGACTCGTCGCCGTCGCAATCCACCAACCACCCGGCTCACTGTAATACGTACTCGGACTGTTCACCACCGTGATATTCCCTGATACCTCATCCCAGTGGAAAATCTTGGACGCCTCATAATAACCACCAGCATCTACCTTTCTGCCCGCCCAGACAATGTGCAGATTGTCGCTGTCATCAAAGATCGCATTCACATTACAATAGGCACGCACCGTGTCTGAAGGCTGATAATTGGTGATATTGATCCGTGAACCCCAGGTTGCACCACCGTCGGTCGAAAGCATATAATAGACGTCATTGTCGAGCTGACCACCGGCGATTGAATCAGTGATGAATGAGGTGTACACGAACACGACTTTGTCAGAATTATGCGAGGCACGCAAAAACTGAGATAAACAGGCACAGGAATCAATGTCGGTAATCGCGGTCCAGGACGCACCTTCATCAGTTGTGACGAATAAATGAAGGGCATCCGCATTATAGTCACCAGTCGCCATTACGATGTTGCCGTTGCTCGCTGCACAGACATAGGGCCAGACATAATAATTTTGGTTTATTGTCGTCGGATTATTGGGCCAGGTGCCCCAGACGTTTCCTCCATCGATATCAAGCCAGCTTAAATAATTCGGCGCACCGAATTCATGGTACACAATTACGGTTCTCTGGTTATCCGGGTTGGCGTCACGGGTGACGTCCAGCTGCACATAACCGGTATAAGACGGACATGCCTGGGTTTCGCCGTAATACGAACCGTCAGTGAAGCGGGCGTTCCAGGCGCAATATCTCATTGTCTGGCCCGGATAATCCTGCCACATCCAGTTGATGTGCGCCTGGCCGTAATCATCGACCATTATCCTCTGACCGAAACTGCCGTTCGCCTGATACTCGTAGGCGGTTGTTCCGATCTGATCACCAGGACCACGACCGCCGAGATACGGCGTTACCGATGTATGAGTGATGGGTTCATCACCCACAATCCTGGCGCAAGGCTCAAGGCTGGCCTTGCGGGGTGTAACTGCAACACCCGCTGTGATAAGAAGTGTTATTATAACCAGTCCACGCTTGATAAGCATTACTCCTCCTTTCTTTTCTATATTAACTCATATCTTTGGCGATGTCAAGAGAACCATGGGGTCAAATCATTTGATTGACAATTTTTGAATTCTGCATTATAATTCAATATGTCTTACAGAATGCGAATCCTGTTCATATTGATTCTTTCGCTCCTTTTCTGTAATCGAAGTGAAAGGGTCAGCGAAGTTATTGACGGCGATACTTTCCGGACTGAAAAAGGTGAGACCGTACGCCTTCTCGGTATCAACACGCCGGAAATGGGTGAGCCGGGTGCGGATATCGCAAAAAATTTTCTTAAACTTATGGTTCAGGACAAAGAGGTGCGTTTGGAAAAGGATGTTACTGACAGAGATGATTTTGGCAGGTTGCTGAGATACGTCTTTGTCGAAGAGATCCCTGTCAACGCCGAGCTTGTACGCATGGGGCTTGCCGAAGTCAGATTCTATCCTCCGGATACTGCATATAAGAAGGAGTTTGAATTTCTTGAAAAAAGAGCGGTTCAGGTAAATCGAGGATTATGGGCTTTTCCGGTTTTTCAGTTACCCGACACCCTCGGCGGGATTCCAGAAGAAAAGCATAAAGAAGAAGAGGTGGAAGATGTCATTTCATGGCTTGACGCCGCAAAATATTACGGTCAGATAAAGACCGTGGAAGGGAAGATCGTATTGACGAACAACACGGGCAAGGTTTGCTTTCTTAATTTCCATGCAGACTGGAAAAGATACTTCACCGCAGTGATTTTTGCAGGGGATTTTGATAAGTTTCCCCGACATCCCGAGGATTATTATTTGAATAAAAGAGTGAGGGTGAGGGGATTGATTAAAAAATACCGGGACAAACCCGAGATTATACTGAAGAGCCCGGAACAGATTAAGGTTATTGAATAATCTATTCGCCGATGAGCTGAACGACGATTTTGCGCTGCCGCGGTCGGTTATCGAACTCAGCGAGCACCACCTGTTGCCAGGTTCCCAACAAGAGTTTTTTATCTTCAAAAGGTATTGTCAGAGACGGTCCCTGAAGAGCCGCTCGTAAATGGCTGTATCCGTTGGCGTCACCCCAGGTTTCGTCATGGTGATAATGTTTGGTGCGCGGTATCAACCTGTCGAATAATTCCTGGATGTCTTTTATCAACCCCGGTTCAAATTCAAATGTGGTTATCGCTGCAGTGGAACCGATGTGGAAGACAGTGAGGTTGCCCCGGGACAGACCTGATTCCCTGAGGCATTCCGCGAGCCGTTCGGTCAGGTCAATCAGAGTACCGGTGCCCTCGGTTTCAACCTTCAGTTTTTTTGTTATTATCTTCATTTGCACCTCCTTGTGGTTTAAACAGGATCTGGGGCAGTTTGTTATCCGGTGTTTTTATTATACGTACCTCGATCTGATATATCTCCTTAAGGGTATGTTCGTTAATAAGTTCCCGGGTTGAACCACGGGCATATATCTGTCCTTGATGCATAATCGTCAACTGTCGGCAAAAGAGGCTCGCTAAATTCAGGTCATGGTGTACGATGATCACGGTGAGACCGGTTTGATTGAGCTTTCGCAGCAGTTCCATTATCCGATATTGATGCTGGAGATCGAGGTGACTGGTCGGTTCATCAAGGACGAGAATACGGGGCTCCTGAGCCAGCGCCCGTGCAAGAACGACGCGTTGTTTTTCACCTGAAGACAGGGAATTAATCGGCCGTGTTCTGAAATCAAGGATATCTGCATAAGAAAAAGCCCGCTCGATTGTCTGGTGGTCTTCATTGCTCAGGCGCTGGAACGGTTGAAGATAGGGATACCTTCCCATGGTAACGATCTCTTCGACCGTGAAGTTTAAAGTGAAATGGGTCTCCTGGGGTACAAAGGCGATATATTTGGCACGACTTTTATCGTCCAGTTTATTCAGGGAGTGCCCGAAGAGGTTTATGGTTCCTTGTCGTGGTTTGAGTATGCCGCAGCATATCCTGAGAAGCGTTGATTTTCCTGCGCCGTTGGGACCGATGATTCCGAGAAATTCTCCTTCGTCTATTGAAAGGGATATGTTCTTGAGTACGTTTGTATCGTGGTAGGCGAAACTTACATCTTTGATCTCCAGTATCCTGTTTTTATAGCGGTTCATCTTTGATATAGATAGATAAAGAACGGCACCCCGATGAGTGAGGTGACGACGCCGACCGGCAATTCATATATCGAAATGCTCCGGGCGAGGGTGTCGGCAAGCAAAAGGAAGATTGCACCCAGAACAAAGGAAGCAGGAAGGTTATGGATATGTTTCGGCCCGAATAATAATTTTGCGATATGGGGGACGACCAGTCCGACGAATCCTATGGCGCCGACGAGCGAGACAGTCAAGCCGATAAGGAGTGATACAAAGATGAAAACCATAATGGAAATCTTCTGGATATCAACGCCCAGACCGGCGGCGGTTTCTATTCCCTGTGAAATTATGTCAAGCTCACGGTGATAGCGGTAGAGCAGTGCCGTCAGAACAAGCGAAATCAAGATCAATAATGTGATATATATTCTATTTGAAGAATTTATGATAATCCCCAGATATCCCATAAGCAGATAGAGAATTTCGTATAATTCCCGTCCACCCAGGACCATAATGATCATTACCAGAGAAGAGCAGAAGAAGCTCATAACCACACCGGCGAGTATTAATCGGTCACGTAAAATTCCTCCTTTGATACGGGCGATAAGAAAGACGCTGAAGCCGGTTCCCAGGGCGCCGAGAAAGGCGAATAACGGATTTATCGTTCCGAACAGCAGAATACCGATTGATCCTCCGAGAGCCGCCCCGGATGCTGACCCGAGTGTGTAAGGTTCAACCAGAGGATTACCAAAAAGACCCTGGAGCACAGCGCCGCAGAACGCCATAATCCCGCCGGCGAAAACAGCGAGGATTACCCTTGATACCCTCAATTGGATGATTTCATTTGTAAGCCGGGCAGGTCCTACAACGAGACTGATGATGACCGCCAGAACAAAGATGATGATTACGGGCAGAATTTTATTCAAGAATAATCCTTTTCAGTTCTTTCAGTCCTTGAACCAGGCGCGGACCAGGCCGCATAAGACAATCCTGTTCAAGCCCGCTGTAAATTCGCTGATTCTTTACCGCCGGGATTTCCGCCCAGCCGAGGCGCTCGCCAATTCCGTCGGGATGGAGAACGATTATGATTTCAGGGTTCCTCTTTATGACCTGTTCCTGGGTTACAACAGGATAGTCCCTGGTCAGGTCCTGAAAAATGTTGTAACCGCCCGCCATTTCAATCAACTCGTTGAGAAACGTGCTTGCTCCGATCGTGACAAGTGGGCGGGATGACAGTTCAACATATACCCTTTTTCTTTCTTTTATCTTTATCGGCTTTAGATTCTTCTTCATATACGCGATGAGGGAATCCGCTTTTTTCTCTTTTTTTACCAAGGCGGCGATGGCGGTTATTTCCCGATAGATATCTTCAATTGTCCGGGGAGAGGAAACAAAGGTCTTTATCCGCAGCTGGTCGAGCTGATTCTTGATTCTTTTCTGCTCCGGTATATTGACCACAACCAGGTCGGGTTTCAATCCGATGATTCTTTCCATTGACGGATTGGAAAAATCACCGACTTTATAAAGTTCCTTCGCTTCCGCCGGGTAGTCACAGAAAGTCGTCACTCCGACAAGATTCTTCTCCGCACCGATAGCAAATAGAATTTCGGTCATCGCCGGCGAAAGCGATACAATTCTGAATTCAGGGGATAGGATGTCCTTTCTGCAGGTAAGAACCATCGTGAGAACAGAGAGCATCAGCGGCAGAAATTTCATCCAGATTTTTGAAGACGACTGCGGTTCTTTTGACATTTTCAAGAAGAAGGCTCTTGAATTATTTAAAGAGTCCTTTTATTTTTTTCTTTCCTTCTTCGAGCAGTTCTTTCTTCTTCTTCTCTTTCTCTTCTTCGAATTTCTTACGCAATTCATCAAGAATCTTACCGCGCTTTATGAACTCCTTGAATTCTTCTGCAAAGGTGACGATTTCAAGCTCTGAAAGTTTGTCGATGAACGGCGCCGGTTCACCTTTTTTTATTTTTGATTTGAAATGTTCATCCAGCAATACCTCTTTAGCGCCTTCGAGTACGCTTTTGACCGCAACCTTACCTTCGAATACACTGAAGGAACTTGAACCGTCTTCTTCGATCCTTGTTTTAAATGTAGTACCTCTGATAAATGCCTGCGCGGCTTCGGTCCGTACTTCGTATTCATCACCTTTGTTCAATTTCGTCACCTTGGCGACGATTTCCCCGAGTGAAGCAAAGATGCGGTGAAAGATACCTTTTTCTGTCTCTTCTTTTCTTTCTATCTTTATACTGGAGTTCGGCTCGAGATGAATCAGGGAATAGTTGCTGAACTGGACTTCACACTCGGATTCATCCTTTGTGGTGATGATATCGTCCACATACAGAGGTGTGTTCAATACCGCTGAATAAAGTTTGCCGCCGCGTTCGATGTGGACGGTTCCAACCATATACGAAATTTTTGCCGGGATTTCCGTATTAAAGAAAAATAATGTTAATGCACTTAAAAAGATATTCATTCTTCTGCTCTCCTCTTTGTTTTACCTTCAAGATATTCATTCCACAATTTCGCATAATTTTTCGATTTTATCCTGTTTATATTCAGTTCATTATGAACGAAATCTTCAAACTTTGCATAAGCCGTCAGTTCGAGTCTTCTCTGCCATAATATCAGGGGCATACCGATGAAGATCGTGTAGAGTATCAAAAATTGCGAACCATAACCAAAACTCAAAGAAATAATAAGAAGCATTAAGCTCAGATAAAAGACCGATATATTCCTTGAGGTGATTGTCTTTTTATTGAAGGTACCCCAGCGTAAAACAATGGAAAATATGAGAAGAAGTATACCGATTATCTGTAAGACGGGATACAATCCTATTTGATTTCTCTGCCACCATACCATTGTGGCGTTGCCGATGATGAATGATGAGTAGAAGAAAAGGGCGAAGAGTGTCCGTATGGGCAGGGGGTATAATCGCGCGGGCAGATAACCGGACTGAAAAAAAAGTCGTTTTTCGTAATATTCGACCCCCAGCCAGACAATCAATATCATTGTGTAGATGTAGACTAAAAGCCAGTTCTTGAAGGGGCTTAAGAAATTATAGAAGAATATACTTGAATAAAGATAAATGAAAACAAGCCAGAGTAATCTACGCCATTTCAATTTCATTTTTACTCGGTTTTAAACTCAATCAAACCCAGAAAATCGAAGAAGAAAGACCCATCTTTATCCGGGACGAGCACGTTATTAGATTTAACCGGTTCGCCCCAGACAGAGAGGTTGCTTTTTTGTTGGATCTCTTCAATCATTTTCTTTGTAAGATTGAGCCTTTTCCGGAATTTTAATTCACATTTTACCGAATTCAAGATTTCCAGTAAGGTGACGGTGTCTTTTTCCACATCTTTCAAAAAGAGTTCCCGGGGATATAAAACGATGTTTATCCCTTCGTTCTCATTAAGTCTGGAAAAGAGGAATTCTTTGAGTGGTTTTTTCTTCGGAAAGAATTTTTTGTTCAACGCCTTATTCAATCTGTCCCTGAAGGTCTTGATTTTATTCAGAAGAACGGTATCCACGGTGAACTTGAATGAACTGACGGTTGTGTCTGAGAGCCCACGGTCTTTGATGAAGAAATTGACTTTCTGCGGCGGGGCGTTTAAAAAATCTTTATCGATGACCCAGAGGATGTCACTCCTTTCTTTAACAAGAGAGAGCGTGACATTATCTTCAATGGTCAGGGAGTTTTTATCACGGCATAATATTGCAAAACGGATACCTTCAAAATTTTTTATTGCATACCCCATTGACGTGGGAATAAAAAAGTAGTTTATATTTTCTCCCCAGAATAATTCCGGAACTCCGATGACAAAATCAATGCCGGTTTCATTGAGCAGTTCATAAAACCCCAGTTTTCCGAGAACGACGGCGAGAAACAGAGGATCGGTTTTCAGACTACCGATCTTTATCCCCGGTAGTTTTTTCAGTCCGGTTAGCACGGGTTTTTCCCGGTGGATATCTTGATAAAGCGACGAAAGATAGATCGCTTCAATCTTTTTCACCGGTGGTTTATATTTTTTTGCACAGCTCAACAACAATAATACAGAAATAAATAGACACAGATAGCGATATTTCATAGAATATTATAACTACAAAGAAAGTATTGTCAAGTAAAAGGGCGGTCAGGGTAGTGTCCAAAATTGTGTGTAAATTTTCCTTGAAAAAAACAAAAAATGGTGTATCCTTCCATAAATGGATTTAAAAAGAAAGGAGGATACACCATGAATAATCCATTAAATTATTCTAAGACTAAGCTTAATGAAATTTTTGCTAATGTCAAGGTTCTTTATGAGGATAATGTTGAGGAAGTAATTAGGAAGTATGTGGTTAATGGTTTGAAGGAGTTATTAGAGGATGCGATGAAGGCTGAGGTGATGGGGTATTTAAAGGCGAAGCGTTATCAGCATAAGAAGAAGCGGGTTGATTATCGTAATGGTTATCGGTATCGTAATTTATTGACTGCTTTTGGTTTAGTGAGGAATTTGATGGTGCCGCGGACGCGTAAGAAAGGTGGGTATCGGCCAGGGGTGTTTGTTCGTTATAAGCGGCGCTGGCAGGAGGTTGATAAATGGTTACGAGAGATATTTATTGCTGGGGTGAGTACTCGTGATGTGGGTTGGGTGATGAAGGTATTGTTGGAGAAGACCGTGAGTGCGAGTACGGTTTCTTCAGTTAGCAAGGCATTGGATAAGCAGGTTGCGGTTTTTCGTCGGCGTTTGTTGAATGATGATTATGTATATTTATTTTTGGATGGGATAACGCAGAAGGTGAGGAGTTGTGGTCGTGTGGTTAAGAAGTTGGTGTTAGTGGCGTATGGGATAAGGTTGGATGGTAAGCGTGAGGTGATTGATTTTCGGGTTGCCAAGAGTGAGAGTGAGCGGGATTGGACGGTATTTTTGAGGAGTTTATATCAGCATGGTTTAAAAGGGGGTTCATTAAAGTTGATTATCACTGATGGTGCACCTGGTTTACTGGCGGCGTTGGATATGATTTATCCGGATATCGACCGTCAGCGGTGTTGGGTGCATAAATTACGGAATGTGGCGAATAAATTGCCCCGGCGTTATCAAGCCGAGTGTTTGAGAGGAGCCAGGGGTATTTATTCAGCATCGAGTTATCGTGAGGCAGTGAAGTGCTTTAAGACATGGTGCCAGAAATGGCGTGATAAGGTACCAAAGGCGGTTCATTGTTTAGAAAAAGATATTGAGGAGCTTCTGGCCTTCTACAAACAAGATAAAAAATTATGGTCAAAACTAAGAACGACAAATGCCATTGAGCGTCTGTTTCGAGAATTACGCAAACGGACTCGTCCGATGACTCAATTTGCTGATGTTGACAGTTGCACTCGAATTGTGTATAGTCTAATCAGTAAATATAATCAGAAATGGAAGGATCGCCGTTATGTGGTCTTTAAATAGAATTTACACACAAATATTTACGCTACCGGCGGTCAGGCAGCGGAGAAAGAGTTATTCTGTTTTATCGTTTTCCTGTAAAAATTCTTTAATGTATTCCTGCGCCTCTTTCAGGTCTTCTTCAGCGACGAGGATTTCACCCCAACCGCTGTGCATCATCTTGGGAAGACCGTCCAGCCAGGTCGTTTCAAACCGCCGGACCATCGCCTGGATATTTTTCCCCTTCAACATCTCCTGCAGAGTGAGGGCGGTGAATTCGTCTTGAGCTAAATAGGCACGTTTGAGCATGAGGTATTATAAAATAAAAATGTTTAATGTCAATAGGGTCCTGGATAGTCTGTTTAATGCACGATGATCAGGGATTCGGATACACGCCGAAAAGGCGTATCCAGAACCACAAAATACGTCCCGTTCGCCAATCCCGCCGTGCTAAGCCGCACAGTATATGAACCAGCACCCTGATAACCCTGCGCAAGACTCTTCACCAATCTGCCCGAAGCATCATACAACCGCAGATTGATCTTTCCTGCACGGGCAAGCGCATAACTCAATACACCAACACGACCCACTGGATTCGGCGTAATCGCAATCGTCGTCGCACCCGGTAATTCGGTATTCTGCTCCTCAACACCGATCATCGATGTCGGGAACACCCAGCAACGCACCGGATTCTCGGTCAAGACACCCTCACCATGCGGGAGTGAACCGGCGTCCTTGTCCTCTATATAGGTGACAAAGATCGAATCATTCACAACCCGGGGATACGCAGTCATATAGTCCTCATCATCACAGGCACCACTTGCACCACCGGGCGTGCGCGTATTGGTTAAATTAACATAATCAGTCCAGGTTAAACCGCCATCTGAAGAATATGCACCATAAATTTCACCGTTAAAATAGCCGTTTGCCGAGGTGTCTGAATAATCATCATTACCCAACCACAAACAGTACAAATCATTAGGATTTGTCGGATCATAAATAAGCTGAGGTCGGTCTGCCGGCATACGCCAGGCACCAGGATCAGCCGTTCCAGAAGTAATCCACCATTCTCCTGTATAATAGTTACTTGGACTGTTTACTTTGACAATCGTATTCGAAAGCTCATCCCAGTGAAAGATATTCGAAGCCTGATAATAATTGCCGTTGATTATCATCCGTCCTGCCCAGACAATATGAAGATGGTCATTCGCATCAAAGATTGCATTTACATCAGTAAATGCGCGTACCGTGTCTGAAGGCTGGTAATTGGTGACATTGATCCGTGAACCCCAGGTCGCACCACCGTTGGTCGAAAGCATATAATACACATCATTGTCGAGCTGACCACTGACGAATGAATCGGTGATGAATGAGGTATTCACGAACACGACCTTGTCGGAATTGTGCGAAGCACGTAAAAATTGAGATAAACAGATACAGGAATCAATGTCAATAATCGCGGTCCAGGACGCACCTTCGTCCGTGGTCAAAAAGAGATGATGGGTCTCTGCATTATAGTCACCGGTCGCCATTATGATGTTGCCGTTGTTCGCCGCACACACATAGGGCCAGATATAATCAGCAACCCCTGGAGTCGTCGGATTATTGGGCCAGGTGCCCCAGAGATTTCCACCGTCGATGTCAATCCAGCTGAAAAAACCTGAACCGGCGTCATAATGGTATGCAATCACGGTTCTCTGGTTATCCGGGTTGGCGTCGCGGGTAATATCCAGCTGCACATAACCACTCCAGGAATTTGACGCCTGGGTCTCACCGTAATACGAACCGTTAGTGAAGCGGGCGTTCCAGGCGCAATATCTCATTGTCTGGCCCGGATAATCCTGCCACATCCAGTTGATGTGCGCCTGGCCGTAATCATCGACCATTATCCTCTGACCGAAACTGCCGCTCGCCTGATAATCATAGGCGGTTGTTCCGATCTGATCACCAGGACTACGACCGCCGAGATAGGGGATTACAGAGGAGTGGGTGATGGGTTCATCACCTATAATCTTGGCGCACGGTTTAAGATTGACCTTGGGTGGTGTGACCGCAATGCCCATATGAATCACAAATATTATAATGACTACTTCCCATTTTATAAAATACATTAATCCTCCTTTCAGTATATATTAATTAATATTTTCATTGATGTCAAGAGAACTCCAGACTGACTCCTCTCTTTTTTTTCGTTTTTATTTAAAGACCCTTCTTCTCCGTCATTGCTTCGTTACACTCAGGACAACGTCTGAGGTTGCCTTCTTTCTCTGTCATTCTGAGTGAAACGAAGAATCTTTATCAGTCATCAGTGATTGAGATTCTTCAGTCGTCTGCTTCGGGCAGACTCCTTCAGAATGACAAAAGAGCGGGCAGAGGGATGATAAAAAATGGAGAGGAGTCAGGACCCCGGAGCCTTGACCTTAAGGCTCTTTTGTCTATAATTCAATATGAAGGATGCCGTTGCAGTGGTTGTTAAGAAGGGCGGCCGTTTTCTTTTGATCAAGAGAGCGAAAAAGAATGAAGCGGAAGATTACTGGTGTCCGATTACAGGTGCCGTTGAACAGGGAGAGACCCAGGAAGAAGCAGTGGTTCGTGAAGCAAAGGAAGAGATGAACATCGTGGTTCATCCGATAAAGAAGGTATGGGAATGCCTTACTGATGATAAAAGATACCTCCTTCACTGGTGGTATGTCGAATCGACAGCAGAAGGTATTGTGCCTAATCCGAGTGAAGTGAAGGAGTATTCATGGTTCACCTGGGAGGAGATGCAGAAGATCGATAAGATGTTCGATGCCGACCTTCACTTTTTCAGAGAAATAGGAGTAAGATTAACCGATCCCGAAATTCTTTAGAGTCTGGGTTTCGGAGTGTACAGTTTCACCGGCTCTGGAAAACCGAGGATGAGCTTTTTGCCCAGTTCATATAGTTTGATTTCCTCTTTGACTTCATCACAGGTGGTTTCATCAAGAATGATTTCGACATTGAATGTTTTGCACAGAGAAGCAAGTTGCTCTGCAAGGGTGATCTTTTCACCGATTACGGTGTATTCAAAGTGTTTTATATGCCCCACATTGCCGAGAAGCAATTCGCCGGTGCTTATTCCGATATCCACCTCCACAAGAAAATTCAGAGACCCGCGCCATTTGATATTGACCTGTTCCAGTTCTTCCTGGATAGAGAGAGCGGCTTTTACCGCCTGTGCTGAATCTCTTTCTCCGACGGTCGATTTACCGAAGACCGCGGTCACTCCGTCGCCCGTGAATTTATCGACAGCCCCTTTATGTTTCAGCACTGCATCGACGATAACTCCGTAAGAGTCGTTGAGGAAAGAATGGATCTCTTCGAGCGACAGGATATTGACGATTTTGCTGTAGTTTCTTATCCGGCCGTATAGAACTGCCGCTCGTATTCTTTTTGCTGCAAACCCCCGGGACAAGTAAGTCGGTCCTATGGATTTATGTTACGGCCTTATTTTATCTGGAGAAGCGGAATAAAATTCTTGTCGTATGGCGAGATGACGATCGTATTATTGGGCGACTGATAAAGATTCTGAAGATTTTCCAGATATTTCCAGGAAAGATAAGCCCGACCCCGTTCACCGATTAATGATTGGGCGATGATTCTTTGCGCCTCGGCGATACCGGCCGCTTCAATCTTTTTTCTTTCCGCTTCTTTGGTCTCTTTCTGCAGTATGAATTCCATCTTCTGCGCTTCCTGCTCAGCCTCGAGTTTCGCTTCAATCGCATTCTTGACCTTTGCAGGCAACTTGATGTTTCTTAAAAGAACCTTTTCAAGTGTGATTCCGCGTTCCGTGAAGTCTTTCCTCAACTCATTGGTGATTTCATTCTGGACTTCTTCTCTCTTTTCTGAGTATATTTCAACTGCATTATATTTCACCGTGGTGTTTCTTATTGCAGTACGTGCCGCAGGTCGAACGATCTTCTGGATATAATCCCGACCGATCTTCTGGAAGACCGTCGCCGCAGCCTCTTTTTTGAGATGGAACCACACCGTCAGATCCATCGCGACTTCGAGCCCGTCTTTGGTCAATGATGTAATCGCGTCGTCACCGTAACGTTCTCCTTCTTCAGTGGCGATCGACATCGTATACGCCTGGGTTCTGATTGTCATTATTTCAAGGTCAACAAAGGGATTTACGATATTCAGCCCTTCTGAGAGGGTGGCATTTGTAAGCACTTTTCCAAAGAGGACCTGGACGGCTATTGACCCGGGCGGGACGATGCGAAGCAGGGAAGCGAGAATCAGAAAACCACCGACTACGATACCGCCGACCGTGGCAAAACGCCGCACCTTAAGTTTATCTTCAATACGTCGGTCCTCGGGCTGCACCTTGTAAGAAGCCCGGAAAACAAAGAGTGCAATTATAATCAATATTCCAAGAATAAACATACAACCTCCTTTTTTTTATTATAGTTTATTTTATCCGAATGTCAATTAATGTCAGCGTTTCTTTTTAAATCTGGGTAAAGAAGTTTTTAATATTTCAAAGACCAATTCATCGTAGGTTATACCGATCGCCCTTGCTTCAAGGGGTAAGTTTGAGCCGGGCAAAAGGCCCGGGATGGTGTTGACCTCCAGTACATAAGGATTATAATTTTCATCCAGGACAAAGTCCACCCTTGAAAAACCAGAGGCACAGATCGCCCGATGTGCGGCAAGTGCATACTCCTGGAGTTGTTTATACTGTTCCGGCGGGATACGTGCGGGGACGATGTATTCGGTCATCCCTTCGGTGTATTTGGATTTATAATCATAAAATTTCCGTTTTTTCGGTGCAATTTCAAGGACCGGTAAAGGAACGTCATTGATTACACCGCAGGTTGCATTCATCCCGGCGATATATTTTTCAAAGAGCAGTTCCTTGAATTTTCGCGCGGCTTTCTTTATCGCCTTCAGCAATTCTGTTTTCGTCTCTATGATTGTAACCCCGACACTGGAACCGTCGGCACGCGGTTTCATCACCATTGGAAAGTCCAGCTTGATGATGAGTTCGTTGATGTCGATATTCTTTTCAAAATAAAAATCAGGTGTGGGAATTTCATTGACCGTGAAGAGATATTTCGACACGACCTTATCCATACCTATTGCTGATCCGAGAACTCCGGAACCGGTATAAGGAATCTGGAGCAGTTCAAGGGCGCCCTGGATGGTTCCATCTTCACCCGGTTTACCGTGGAGGGCGATAAAGGCGACGTCTATTCCTTTCAGCTTTTTTACAAAATTTCTGTCGACATCGATACCTCTGACGTCAAACCCCTGCCTTTTTAACGCCTTTATTACAGTCTTGCCAGAACCAATGGAGATTTCCCGCTCTGATGACCAGCCGCCGTATAATACACCTATTTTTTTCTTTAAAAAGAAATTTCTTTCTCTGTTCATAGAATATGATAATCACAAAATCAAAAGAGTCAAGGGAGAAACTTCATCATTGACAAATATTGGATTATGTATATGATTATTGAGGAGGTTTAATGCGATTTATAGGATTGATATTTGTCATTATTGTGATTGGCTTCATGATTGGTTTCATGGTGCTCAATTCTCAGGAGAAGGTCAGCATTGATATCTTTGGCCAGAAGGTTTCAGATATATCAGTCGCCATGGTCTGTTTCTATTCATTCATTGCAGGGATGGTCTTTGTTCTCATCTTCGCACTCGCCGATGAAATCGCCTTGAGAACCAACCTTCACCGATTGCGTAAGGAAAACAAAAATCTACGTAAGGAACTCAGCGCCTTAAGAAATTTACCGTTCGAGGAAGAGAAATGATAGTCTTGATTATTCTGGTCGTAGCACTTATCGCACTTGTATTGTTTCTTTATCTTTACAGAAGGCGTGAGAAGACAACAGGTTATATGCCTTACATCGAGGCGATGGTGGCGTTGCTGGAGGAAGATGATGAACTGGCGATGAAAAAGTTTAAAGAGGCGGTGCGGATCGACAGTGACTTGATTGATGCATATATAAGATTGGGTGATCTATATCGAAAAAAGGGTGATGTCTCCACGGCGATTCAGATCCATCAGTCATTGACCGTGCGGCCTACCTTGAAGAAACGTGAAGAAAAGCGGATATATTACGCACTGGTCAAAGATCTGCTTGAGACCAATCGGCACAATAAGGCGATATCATTCCTGAATGAAATATTGAAGATCGATAAAAAGGACAAAAACGCCCGCGAGTTGATATTAAAGATTTACGAAGATATGGAGAGTTTCGGCGACTGTCTTGCTCTTTATCAGGAAAGCGGGTTCAAGAAAAAGTCTGATAAACGTCATGCATTCTATTGTGCGTCTTTCGCCCACAATAAATTAAAAGATATCAGCGGAGAAAATCCTGATGCCGAAAAAGAGGCGGTCGGTTTGTTGAAAAAGGCACTCAAAATTTTCCCGGAGTCATTGAGCGCCCTTTATTATTTGGGTGACTATTTTGAGCGGAAGCATGATTTGAAGAAAGCCAGGGAATATTATCATCGGTTGCTTACCAAACATCCCGATTATGCTTTTTTGATTATCCCCCAGTTTGAAAGGGTGTATTTTGAACTTGACCTCTTTGATGAAATTATCCCCATATACGAACAGATCTTCCAGCAGTCGCCCAAGAACTTCCCGGTGGGACTCGCCCTTGCCGAGATATATGAGAAGAAGAATGATATGGAGACAGCGAAATCCGTGTATGCCAGGTTAAAAGAGGTCTATCCCAAGAGCATTGTACCGAAACTCCGTTTGTTAAAACTTTCGGTGGACGATGAAAAATTGAAGGAAAATATAGCTGAGATCGAGAACACCGTCCGCCATAAAAACTACCGCTGTAAGAATTGCGGTAATCAGGTAGAGAGGTTTTCATTTATATGCAAAAAATGTCACGCCATCGAATCTTTTTTGCCTTATTTGTAATTCCTCTGTGTCTTGCGGCGCAGGACATCGATGAAGCGATAAGGTTGTTTAACGCAGCCCAATTTGAACGTGCCCATAAGATCTTTGAGGAAATCATCACCGATGAAAAGAATCCGCGTATCGCCGAGGCGTATTATTACCTCGGACGCCTGGCTATTGATCCTGATTCCGCATTATATTACTACAGTAAAGTGACCGCTGAGTATCCACAATCACGATATGCCGACATTTCCTATCTGGAGATCGCCAAGACCAATATTGCACGTAAAAATTACAAAAACGCCATTATCACATTGAATGAACTGCTGCGTAAATTCCCGGACACCAATTTAAAAGACGAAGTTCTGTTCTGGCTGGGGGTTTCTTATGTAAGCACGGATAAAGAAAAAGAAGGGCTCGCCATACTCAAGGACCTCCGTGCCACTTACCCGACCTCGGTGTGGAGTGAACGGGCGGCAGCCATTATTCCGACGGAAAAGAGTGAAAAGCCCGTTCAGGAGGAGTATTATACTGTTCAGGTGGCTTCCTACCGTAATAAGGCGAATGCAGAAAAACATTCCCGGCAGATGAAGGACAAGGGTTTCGAGGTGCAGATCGTGGAGGCTCTGGTCAAGGGACATACCTATTATCGTGTATGGGTGGGAAGGTTTCCGACGATAGACCAGGCAAGGGCGTTTTCCCGTAAGCTCGAAGCGATGGGTATAAAAGGGAATGTCGTCAAGGGATATTGACCTACAGAGAGCGGGGAGTTCCACAGAAACCATTTCAATCGACCTCCATAGATATTGATGCAGTTGACTCCTCTTCTTGAACAGTACCAGAAAATAAAAGGGAAATATAAGGATGCTCTCCTGTTATTCCGTGTCGGTGATTTTTATGAATTTTATTATGATGACGCCAAGATAGCAAGTTCCTGCCTCGGTATCACCCTTACCTCCAAGACGATCCAGAAGGGGATAAAGGTTCCGCTGGCAGGGGTTCCGATCAAAGCCGCTGAAAATTACATCGCAAAACTTGTGAAATTGGGGATGAAGATTGCAATCTGTGAGCAACTGGAACCTGCGGGCAAAGGTAAGAAACTCGTGGCGCGCGACGTCGTCGAGGTTATTACACCGGGGACGATTCTCAGGACGTCGCTTCTTGATGAGAAAAAATCGCTTTTTCTCGCCGCCTGCCTTCCTGATGAGGAGAATGTCGGGGTCGCCTTTTGTGATATTACGAGCGGTGAATTTTTATGCGGTGAGGTTGCGGTTGGACAATTAAAAGAGGTGCTGCTGCGCAAGGAAACAAAAGAGGTGATCGTTCCTGAATCCATAGATATCGAGATCGACCTTCCTTTGACCCATATCGACGGTTATCATTTTATTCAGGATATCGCGTACAAAAATCTACTCGACCACTTCCGGGTCGTGGCGCTGGACGGCTTCGGTATCGAGGGAATGAATCTGGCGATCGGAGCCGCCGGAGCCCTGCTGTATTACCTTGCAGAAAACCAGAAATCATCACTTACGCACATCAATAAGATCAGTCTCTTTGAAACCAAAAACACCCTTTATCTCGACACCGCCACCCGTAAAAATATGGAGCTCTTTGAGAATATTCAGGGAGGAGGGTCAAGAACCCTGCTCTGGATTATGGACAACTGTCTGACTCCTTTCGGCAAAAGGCGTCTGCGCCGCGAACTGCTCGAGCCGCTTGTCGACACCGAACTTATTGAGAAGCGATTGAACGGAGTTGAAGAATTGAAGAGTAAAGAGTTTCTCAGACAGGAGTTGCGCGAGGTCCTGAAGACGCTCCGCGACGTCGAACGAATCACCGCACGGCTTGCCTGCAAGCGAATACTGCCGCGTGAGATGGTGGCGCTTAAAAATTCGCTGAAAGTGTATCCAAAGATAAAAGAACTTATCGAAATATGTGAAAGTGAAATTCTTTCTGATATTCATCAACAGATAGAAGATTTCAGTGATCTGGTCGAGGCGATCGACAATACGATAATGGATGAACCGGCCGCCGCCGTTGATGAAGGAGGGATTATTAAGGCAGGTTATTCAGAAGAACTCGATGAATTACGTCGGATCGCAAAAGGAGGAAAGAGCTGGTTGTTGAATCTTGAACACAGTGAGAGAAAAAAAACTGGCATTTCTTCTTTAAAGGTCGGCTATAATTCGGTCTTCGGATATTATATTGAAGTTACAAAAGCGAATCTTCATCTTGTACCCGAACATTATATAAGAAAACAGACACTCACCAATACCGAACGTTTTTACACCCCGGAACTTAAAGAATTCGAGCAGAAGATACTCGGTGCTGAAGAGAAGAGTAAGACATTGGAATATGAATTTTATATCCGGCTGAGGGAAGAACTTTCAAAGAGCGCCCACAGGATTCTGGATACCACAAGAGCGCTGGCGTTGCTTGATGTGATTCAGAGCTTTGCCCAGAACGCCGTGATAAATAATTACACCCGTCCTGAAGTCAACAACAGCACCCGGATAATAATCAAAGAGGGTCGTCACCCTGTGGTGGAGAAGATTCTTGAAAAAGGTTCGTATATTCCGAATGATGTTCTTCTTGACACGGATGCCAATCAAATTTTGATAATAACCGGGCCTAATATGGCTGGTAAATCGACCTATCTGCGTCAGGTTGCGTTGATTACGATAATGGCTCAGGTCGGCAGTTTTGTTCCGGCTAAAGAGGCGAAGATTGGAATTGTCGACAAGATTTTTACCCGCATCGGAGCGAGTGATGATATCTCAAGGGGAGTGAGTACATTTCTGGCTGAGATGATGGAAACCGCCAATATTTTGAATAATATTTCCGAGAGGAGTCTGGTGATTCTTGATGAAGTGGGCAGAGGAACATCGACTTACGACGGTCTTGCACTGGCATGGGCAGTGGTCGAGCATCTACACGGTAATAAGAAACCGCGTACTCTTTTTGCCACACATTTTCACGAGCTTACCAGAATCGAAGATTTTTTAAAAGGGGTTAAGAACTATAATTTCATTGTGAAGGAATGGGGTGATGAGATAATTTTCCTGCGTAAACTGAGCCCCGGACCGAGTGACCAGTCTTACGGTATCCAGGTGGCGAGGCTCGCGGGTCTGCCGGAGTCGGTTATTCAACGGGCGAAAAAGGTATTAAGGGATTTTGAAGAAGGAGAGGTCCTGAGTGTGCGGCGTTTGAAGAAGACGAAGCTGACTCAGCAGGATCTCTTTGTCGACAAATAGGATGCTTCTACGTAGTTCTTTCCTGACTCCTCTCCACTTTTTCTCTTGATTTTTTGAGGGATTTGAGGTATATAGTGGGGAAAGGAGGTATTTTATGAACAAATTAAGGATTTACCCTTCCCCACCATATCAGTTTAACCAACTGAAGAAGTTTGTAAATATGTTACTTGCCGATAAACTTCATGGCCATTCCCGTAAAACACTGATTATTATAACCCAAGCCCTGCTAAATGTCAAGCGGGCGGTTCTTTCCGAATTGGCGCGTGAGATTGCACTGCCGATTGTCTTCAAACATCG
>DRIG01000002.1 GCA_011052815.1 candidate division WOR-3 bacterium
AGCATTTATCAGAATGTCATCCGACCAACCGTCTGGATATGCATAGAGAATACATAAGTGTTCATTCACGGTGACTGCCGAGTAAACGAAAAAGACTACTAAAAGGACAAGCAACTGCTTTATCATATCAACCGTTTATCGTGCAATTTCTACAGGTATCACTTTCTGCATTTTTCCTCCTCATAGTTTACCATTTTCCTCTTGTTTGTCAAGAACCCACACTGCTCCCCTCTAAATTGGACAAGAAGGGACCTGATTAATGTTACACATTATAGATTTTTTGTCAACAGTTATTTGCAAGCGTGATATTACCAAACAGAAATGTTGATTTTTACGGGAGTCCCGGATGGGGAGAACAGGTTACAGCAAACCGGAAAGAAAAAAAGGGGGCGAAAGCCCCCTTTTTTAATCTTCATCCTGAGGTAGTTCTTCTCCTGGTTCCATGATAATATACGGCAGACACCAGGCACGTGAATAATAAGTCGCAGTGGAATCACCGAACAGGGTTTCCCAGCCCAGGACGTCCACGGCACTGTGGCGGACCGCAGGAGTTGTAACCACTGAGTCATCAGCGATAATCCAGGTGCGCGTGAATGTCGTGGTATTTTCCCGATAAAAAGGTTGACGGATGTGATGTCCGATACCGGGTCTGTGACCTGTACCGTGATGTAGAAACGCCCAGGTGGAATCATTCTGGGCACTGCAGGTCACAGTGACTTCGACTGTATCAGAAGGATAGAAAATGGGCAGTTCATCCTTTTCAAAATAGGTATCAGCGCTATTCACCACAAACTCATAGTTGCGGCTTGCAACCTGCGCCCTGATTTCGGTGATTGTCACCGGATTGTTCGTATTAACGGTATAGATATCAGCAACCGTGAGGCTTGCGATATGCCATTTGTCGTCGTCACCCCGATATAATTTCACCTTTCTGATTACACTATCTGATATGGCACGTTGATAGACCGGGTTCAACGGGTCGTTGACAACAAAGAATCCGTAACCGGGTGGGTTTCCCTGGAAATACGCCGTGACGGTCACGTCGGCGCTGTCTCCATTGACCACGATATCGAATTCGCGTGTCACGGGCCGTTCGATCCACCTCACCCATCTCACCCAACCCAGGGTATCAGCCAGAATCTGGGCGCCGTTGGGTGCCTGGGGGACATTCGTGCTGTCGTCCGCGGTCTGTACCGCACCGTCTGCAACGAACCATGATGATTCAAGCAATGCTTGAATTGTCTCTTCATCGCTCTGTTTGCTGCAGCCTGCAACAAAGAATACGATGAGCATCAAAGGCATTAGTATTCTCAGATATTTCATCTTTCCTCCTTTCGTTTAATTAGACGCCGGCACAGAGCCGGACGGTTTAATGAGAATGGTGGGGAAATATACTTATACATCTTTCCTCCTGCGCCGCGTGAGGCGGGCGGCGAGAATACTCAGTTCAAAGAGCAATAACAGCGGAACCGAGATTATCAGAAGCGTAAAAAAATCACCGGTCGGTGTAATCACCGCGCACAGGATCAGCAGTACTATTATCGCCTCGGCACGGTGTTTTGTAACTGTCTTCACATCAATGATCCCCAGTTTCATCAAGAAGAAAAGGAGAAGGGGTAACTGAAAAAGGAAACCAGAGCCGAGCATACACCAGAAGATGAATCCCAGATATTTACTGATGTTCATCAAGGGCTGGATATAATCTGTACTGAAAGAGAGCAGAAATCTTAAACCGAGGGGAATGAGAATAAAATAACCGAAGAGCAGACCGATGATAAATAGAATTATGCCTGAGCCGAGATATGAAAGGGAGATGGCTCTTTCTTTTTTGGTCAGCCCCGGACCGATGAACGCCCAGGTCTGATACAGGATAAAGGGGAATGAGATGATGACACCCAGAAAGATCGCCACTTTGATCTGTGCCAGAAAGGCTTCAATCGGTGAAAAGAAGTATGCAGATTCAAGAGACGCCTTCTGGATGATGAGGTCGAGGACGTTTCGTGCAAAGATGAAGCCGATTATTGAGCCGAGTCCCACACAGGCGATGACAGACAGTATCCGCCTGCGGAGCTCTTCCAGGTGGTCGATGAAGGTCAGTCTTTTCTCAGTCATTCTCTTTTTGATATAAGGAAAACCTTAATCGCGGTACTCGATGGGTAGAGAATAGATGGCACTGTCTGAGACTGAGATAATGTTCTTTCCGGTGACGAATACATAGTCATATTTTATACGCGGCAGATTGTAGATCACTTTATACAATTCCGTATCAGGTTCGTAATAATAGATACCGGCGAATGTAGCGCAGTACAGTACTTCGTCGTCGCTGTCGATGTCATAGATGTTGAAATAGGGCAGGAGCACCCAGTTGGTGTCTGTGTCTTCTTCTTGTCGGTATTTTATCAACTGGTTGTTTGTGGAGAGAAGATACAGTACGTCCTTTATTTGAACGATCTCTTTGACGCCGAAGTTCAACTCTTTATTCCATTTCTTCTTATCTCTGTCATATCTATAAAAACCGAACTCACCGCCGGCATAGATCTGGCCGTCTGCCGGAAGCACACAATATATCGGATACCCTTCAGGTCCGAATTGCATGGGGTCGTTCGTCCCTTTATATAATTTATACAATCCCGTACTGGTTCCGATATAGAAAGAAGTTTCATCCGCGCTCAAACAGAGTACATCGGTCGTCAAGGTGCTGATGGTGAACGTCATCCCCTTGTCGATTCGTGATATTTCGCCGCCGAGCGTGATGATCAGTTCTTTATTACTCAACAGAATGTTGTTTATTCCCCGAACAAAGCGATGGTAGTGCCATTCATCCGTGCCTGCAGTAAAAAACGATAAACCGAGGTGGGAAACAAAATATACTTTGTCATCAAATTTTTTGACCTGTCTTATATGAAGATCAAGGGGTCCGTAGATGATCCTTTTTTTCTGCCAGGAAATTTTATTATATTTTAAAATACCGTATCCCCTGGTTCCTACATAAATATCCATACCGTCGTCATATAGAGCGGTGATGCGGAATCGGGCGAACGGTGTTTGGGTTTCTTCGGCTTCGTCAAAATAATAATAAGGAGTAAGGTATGGATATTTTTTGATGTCGGCATCGCCGGTTTTTTTATACCATTCAATACCTTCAGGAAAGACCTGGATCAAGCTGGTCACGCCGTTTCTTTTATCGAAAGAAAAATTTTTAACCCCATCCAGATACAGATAATTGCGGCTTACCCCGAGCCTCTCGGCTTGTTCGGGAACCGGATATTCCCGTAAGGTATATGTGGGCATCGTGAGTCGAATGATACTTTTTTCTCCCAGTATCCAGAATTCATTGGAATACCGGTCATAAGCCAAGAGATAGATGTTCTGATCATTGAAATGGAGTGTCTTCTTTAATTTGAGGCTGTATTTTTCGAAGACAAGGAGATTGTTGTCGCTTATCACAAGGAGGGAAAGAGGGGATGCCACGATCGATTTCACCTCACCCAGCGGCGGAATTATGGTATAGTGATCCCACAATACATTTTGGGGAACGATGTCAAGGGAAAAGAGTACACAGCAGAATAACAGATTAATCATTATCTTTGTCTTCGACGAATTCTTTCTGTAATATATAATTAAAGGCACGGGGGATATGTCCGATCAAATCACCGGCTGTCAATGAGTATTCATTATTATTTTCCATCGCCAGGTCCGCACACAGGCCGTGCAGAAACACTCCGAGCAGTGAGGCGTCGAACGGTGTTGCACCCTGTCCGATGAATCCGCTTATCATGCCGACAAGAACATCGCCGGAACCTGCAGAGGCGAGCCCGGAATTTCCAGTGGGATTCACATAGATTTTCCCATCCGGTGAGGCGATCACGGTCGGCGCTCCCTTCAGGATGAGGATGCCGTTAAACTTTTTCGCCAGTTCAGGAGCCAGGTCGATTCGTCGCAGGTTGATTTCCCTGGGCGGCAGGTTGATCAATCGAGAGAGTTCTCCCGGGTGCGGGGTGATGATGAAAGGCGCCCGGAGTTTCTTAAAGAAAGTTATGTCCTGAGCAAGGATGTTCAGGGCGTCTGCATCAATGATCAGGGGTTTTTTCAAGGCGGGCAGGAGTTTAAAGACAAATTCCGCGGTTTCCGGATGGCAGGTGATGCCTGGTCCGACCACCACTACGTCGCTCTTTTCAAGATGAGGTATGAGTGTCTGGAGGGCAGCCGGGCTTATGGTTTCTTTATCTGTCTGTTCAAGCGGTACCTTAACGATCTCCAGAAGTTTTGATTCAAGCGCATCCATAATGCCGATCGGTGCGGCGAGGCGTACAAGGCCGGCGCCTGATTTTATGGCTGAGACCGCAGCCATGGCTGCGGCACCGGAAAATCCCCGGGCACCGGCGATTATCAGGATATTACCAAAGGTGCCTTTGTTGCCTTCAGGCGCTCGAAAGGGCATTAACTGGGAGATCTCTTCAAATTCGATTATTCGGGGAAAACCTTCATCAATAAGTCGATAGGGAATTCCGATGTCGACGATATACAGATCGCCTCCCAGTTCTCTTCCAGGGTACAGATAATTTCCTCGTTTGGGCAGACACATCGTCGCCGTGACGTCTGCCACGACACAGGTTTTTTCAAATTGTCCGTCATCACCGTTGACACCAGAAGGGATGTCGACCGAGAAAACAAAAACATTTGAGTTGTTTATAATGTCAAACAGTTCCGCGTAAAATTTCTTTGGCGCTCCTTTAAAGCCTGTCCCGAACAGGGCATCGATGATTACCATAGGTTGTAAAGAGTTGATGATGCGTTTTATTTTTTTTATCTCTGTTGTTTCATGGATCTTCATTCCCGCTCTTTTGGCTAATCTGTAATTGACAAGGGCGTCGCCTTTTAAAAGGGTTCCTTTTCCCGTGAGAATGATTTCAGGGGATGCCCCGCGGTTCTGAAGATGGCGGGCGATCACAAAACCGTCGCCGCCGTTATTCCCTTTTCCGCAGATAATCAGTACATTCAGGTTTTCCAGTGAATAGTACTCTTCCAGGACATTAACGCAGCCCTGGCCTGCATTCTCCATAAGGACTATACCCGGGATCTTCAGTTTTTTTATCGCCCATTCATCTATCTTTTTCATCTCGGAATTTGTGACTATTCTCATAATTAAATTTTACGAAAAAATTGTTGAAAGTCAAGGGAACGCTTTTCATAAGCGTTCCCTTGATTCAAAAAACATCAGAAGATATGCTGTTTACTTGACGATTATGATCTTCCTTTCGACATTCAGGACGCCGTCGACCTTAAGAAAATAGACGCCGCCGTTCAACTCCGTGACCGGAATATCGATCTTGCTGGCACCGATTTCCATATTCAGTGATTTTACAAGGCTGCCTTTGATGTCGTAGAGTTTTATTTCTGTTTTCTGGGTGATCGGGGCGTTGAAATTCAGAGAAAGCCTGTCTTTGATCGGGTTGGGACTTAATTTGAGCCAGTAAGTTGCTTTAGCTTTGTTTTCAGCGACACTACCCGTGCCGTAAACGACCTGGGCACTATCGAGATCAGGCAGATAGTTTGCACTGTAATGGGTGACCGTGACCCAGGCATAACCCTGGTGCTGGAAGGTGTTGTCCGGTAAGATGAATCGCGCCTGGCCAGAGCCGTTTGAAGTGGCCCGTTCATAAGCAGTGGAATCCTGCATTATTGTGACGAGGGCACCGCTTACCGGTGAACCAGAGTACTGGACCGTAACCGTGAAGGTATCCGGTTTCCCGTCACCGAAGACTGCGATGGTGTCTGATGAATAGCTGATGGTCAAACTTTTTGTGGCATCGGTCCAGAGCGGCATCTCCGGATCTCCGAACAGCGTGTATTCGAACAGACACCAGCGCCACCACCAGGTATTACCCTGAGATGCTTTCTGGTCTTTTGCGGCAGCGAGCACCTCACCGAGATGATAGGCGTTTGTTCCAAAAAGTTTTCTGTAGAACCATACTGAAAGTTCGCCCGAGGGACCGAGTGCACCCTGCGGTGAAGAATAGCCCCAGCCGTATCTGGTGTTCATGATCGTGGCGACCGCTGTTCTTTTGTTGACGTTGACCATTCTTTCGGCAAGGCAATCATAATTTGCTGAACCGCCGGCTTCATCAAGCCCTCCGCAGAAACAACCCATGCTGTTGACAATAGCTGCTTCAGTGGAATCATTCGATTGACTTGCCGGATCGCTGTGATAGTAATAGACACTGCTTCCATAGTTGTAGTATTCACCGTATTCATTTCCATGTCCCACCATGTGGCAGAACTGAAATCCCTGGCTCAGAGAATCCCTGGTGATGTACCGCGACATCAAACCGGAACTCTCGTACAGTTTTGATTTCTGCCAGTCATTGGGAATTGTATCCGCAATGGTGTCATTGATACCGTTGCCGTAGTTTCCCGACCAGAGATTACCTACCGGCAGCAGAATCTTTTCGACATAAGAAGCAGAAGGGCACTTTTCATAAGCGATCACCTTGCTGATGAAATTTTTAATCTGGTTGGTGTCCTTTACCGGCGCTCTTCCGACATAGACATCACTGTACATATCGACTCCGTCGGAGAATTCGCCGTAAATCCCGTTATTGTTACCATCCCATGTGCCGTCGAGATCGGAAAAGTAAAGGTCGCACGGCAGGGTGTCTTCATCAGGGTAATAACCGACATTCGAGGTATAAAAATAGGTGTTTCTTCTGGGCACATATTCTTCACCATGTTCGTAGTCACATTGCCCGGCAAGCAGGAAATAGAGGGCGCCGGAATCGGCCGCATCGCTGATAAAATTCCTTATACGGGCGGCGTTGTCCGCACCGCTGTAGTTGCTGTATATCCACGATGTCGAAACGATTTCAGTGGGCATGCCGCGTCGTGATTTCCATTCTTTGAGCGGTTTAAAGGCATTGACAAAAGCCTGGTTCGTGATGATGATATATTCGCTGTCCCACAGTCCCTTGGATATCGGCGGAGAGAATCTTTCAATATCTTCTTTATTAACGACGAGGGGGGATATTCTTCGTATGGCGGATTCTTTTTGTGTTTCTGTAATCGATTTTACAGGAGCAGAACTGCTGGTGTAGTAAATACGCAGTGTCATATGGGTGCTGAAATAGAGTTTTCCTGTTGCGGGAAGATAACGGCAGGGCGATACAGAGACCGTAGCGAGATGGAATCCGGCGAGATTCCCTTCACTCTCCTGATAGACCAGAACATCTGGATAGAGTTCATTTTGCGAATAGATTTCTTTGTCAGGCAAAGTAAATTCTTCACCGGTCGAGAATGAAACAGGTACGGGTTCCTGAGCGGGAAATACCTTATAGGCTCCTTCCAGATACAATCCTTCTTCATTCACAACCGCGACCTTTTCAATATGGGCATCAGGTGGAATGACGAAACAGAGGGACAGAAGCGGTAATCTGGGATGGCCCGGTTCTTCGATGTAGACAGCTCCCGGATAGATAATATAATCATACTCACCGACTGTTGATATGTTCAGCTCCTCAGGGGCAAGGGATATATTGTGTTCAATTACACTTGCACCTATTAGGCAGGGAAACATACAACAAAGTCCGATACTTAGTATCTTCTTCATAATTACTCCTTTCTTTATAATTATACTGAAAATAAGATATATATCAAGACTTAAATATAGGTTATTGACTCAATCCGAGCCGGGACTATAATTAGAAGAAGATTATGGCCAACTTGTCATCGAGGAAAATATTTCTGGTTCTTGCCGTGACCTTCTTTCTCCACGCCGAACAGGGGGATATTTTTAAGATAGGTGTCGGTCTGGGTGTACAGTCATATCCGGCGTCTCTGGATCCGAATGAAATGGTCGTAAGATACCCAGTCCTCTATCCGCAATTATCTTTGAATACTGAAATAAACGGGAAGACAAATATCATAACCGATTTCTCTCTGGTCACTGTTGATGCAGGTCTGCTACCGATTCTGTGCAGGCAAACCCTGGTTCTGAATCTCTGTGCTCTGGGTGTGGATTATAATCTCGGGACTGAAAAAGATGATTTTAAAATAGGTATCCAGTTCCTGACGGCCTTCAGCCGATACACGATCGCCCTTTCCGATAAGTATCATAGTATCGGCATCGGTGTTAAATTATCTGCTGCCGCCGGCCGGCCGCTCATCAGTGATTGCTTGTATGAGATTCGGCTTGGAGTCCAGCGTCTATCATTCGATGAAATATTACCCTGGACGGGCTCGATGAATTTAAATTCCGTAAATATCGAGATTTTCGGTTACCTGCCCTTTTAGAACCTACCGAATTTGAATGTTAAAAGAACTGACGCTCCTTTCAGGTCCGAATTCTGGAGGCCGTTCATCTGCACACCGCTGACATAGCGATAAGAACCACCAATGCCCATTCGAACATTCTTTGTAATGTTCAAAATCACATTAATCCCCGGTTCCCAGATAAAGAAGGCGTCTTCATCCCAGTAATAGGGATCATCACAGGAGCATATTGAGCCGCCGCCGATCAGGCTGTTGAAGCTCAGATGGACGAGTCGATGGGGTTGATTTATATACTCGATGATAATACCTCCATAGCCGAGTTCCAGGGAGTTTACCCCCCACGGCGGAGCAGGAGTGGTTTCAATCTCATTGAGAAGGCCGTAACCGCCGACGCCGAGAAAGAAGCAGTGGTTGAAGGTAAGACCGCCGTGTCCTCCGAAGAACGTGGAGAATTGATCTTTGATTTCACAGAACTTCATCGTAATTCCGAATGAAGCACCGATACTGAGTTTTTCTGTTATCAAGGTCTGGTCTTGTTTCTGTTTCGGGGTGACCCGTACTGCACAATTTAACATATCGGCGTTGTTATAAGACAATCCTGAAAAGCCGATTAAAAAGATGAGTAAGCCGTTCATTTTAACCTCCTTATTATTTTATCAGGTGATCACCTGATATTTGAAAACTTTTTAAGAATGTGCACATCTTTTCTACAATCTTTTTGTATGCAAAAAATGTGCCGGAATAATCCCCTGAAATTCTTGAAGAAACCGATGTCATAGTGCATAAAATCTGTGGGTTTTGCACATAAATTGTGCAAAAAGACGTTCTTGACATTTCAGAAATCTCTGTTATAATTTATAAAGAGAAGGAGGTTATATGTTTAATAAACGATATTGTAGTGTGGTGCTTCTGATTCCGCTTCTGCTCTTCAGCGGCTATATCGAGAAGGAGATTTCTTATTCAAGAGCCGATCTTACCTTTGAAAAATTTGAAGGCTATGATATTGTGAGATTGGCTGGCTGTCAGCCGACCACATTGATCGGTGAACCTCAACTGGCAATAGATCCCCTTCTTTTTCTGATACCACCGACCGCGGAGATCGAGGAGATCGAAATTCTCTCTGCGAAGAAGACACTTGTCAACGGCAGTTTCAATATTTTACCGACACAATATCCTCGCCCTTTTTCACTTGATGATGTATCGCTTCCTTTTGTCAAACCGAAAAAAGAGATTTACAATCTCGATACCGAATATCCAGGAATAATTGCTGAGGTTAGTCATATCGGAACAAAGGGCGGTTATCGGATCGCCACTGTTACCATCCATCCTCTTCAATATGTCCCGGTAGATAAGGCATTATACTTATACACAGATATCAAATTGAGGATAAGATATGAAGAGGGAAGAGTAGAAAAAGAAACGGTCTGGTTGGAACAATATGAAATGCAGAAAGCAGCGGTCAGGAGACTGGTCGAAAATCCGGAAGATGTCGAAGTATGGGGTCCTGCAGTCAGAGAATGTTCAAGGGGGTTGTCCTTTGGAGAACGCGGTCCCACTTTTACAAATCCGGAGTACGTGATCATGGCGCCGAGTGCATATACTTCGTATTTTCAAGGGATGCGGGATTGGAAATCAAAGAAAGGCGTGCCGACCGAAGTGATCGAGCTTGAATGGATTCTCAGTAATTACTCTGGGTCTAATGATCAGACAAAGGTGCGGAACTTTATCATCGATTACAATACCAATCATGGAACCCAGTATTTTCTCTGTGTGGGGGATTTCGATGTCTTTCCGATGAATCTGGTTAATACGGTGGACGACCCGAATACACCGAGTGATTTCTGGTATGCGGATTATGATGACGACCTTTATACCGAGGCATACATCGGCAGGGCTTCAGTCAGCAATGCCACCGAGGTCCAGACATTCATCAATAAAGCAATGCAGTACGAAACAAATGCACCTTCAAACGGCTATCATGAAAAGATATTCCTTCCTGCTTATCTTTTGTGGAGTGGCTATGGTTGTCCGGTGAACGATACAATCGCCAAGTATGATCCGAGTTCGTGGCTTGATGCAAAACGTTATGATGAGATCGATCCTCTGTCCACCCAGGAGATAAGCGACAGTCTCAATGTCGGTTTCGGTTATACTAATATCGCGGCCCACGGTGACTGGGACCGCTGGGGCGGTACTTCCTATCATACCAATGCGGATGCCGATGCGTTGACGAATGCACCGCCGCGCACCGGTGTTATGACGGCGATTTCGTGTAATATCGGTCAACTCGATTACAGCAGCGGGGATTGTTATGTCGAGCACATTATGAATAATCCCAACGGCGGAGCAGTCGCATTCTGGGGCAACAGCCGACACGGTTACGGTCAGATCGACAGCTACGGTCGTTCTGAATGGCAATGCATCTGGTTCTATGATGAGTTGACCAACAACAATGTTTATCGGATAGGCAACACCATCGGTGAGGTGAATGACCGATGCGCACCATACGCTCCTGGCGATGAGTATGTTTTTCACTGCATGAATACCTGCGTACTCTTCGGTGATCCGGAGATGTCGATGTGGATCTATACACCCCAGGATCTGGTCGTCACCCATAACAGTCTCATCCCGCTCGGCTCAGGAACGTTCACCGTGACAGTGGAGGATAATCGTGCGCCGGTACAGAACGCCCGGGTCTGCTTGATGAGCAAACTTGATACCCTGTACCGCTGTGGTTATACCGATGCATCAGGGGTCGTGACCTTCAACACCAGCACCGATACAGAAGGAGATACTGTCTGGGTGACTGTGAGCAAGCTTGATTATCGTCCTTATGAGGGTTATGCGATTACCACACTCATCGGCGTTGATGAGTGGAATGGTTGTAAGCCCATCCGATTCGCTCTTGCTCCACCTCACCCGAATCCGGCATACGGCCGTCTGACCTTCTGGTATTCATTACCGCAATCATGTAAAGCGTCTCTCAGAGTTTACGATGCAACAGGTCAGCTGGTTAAAGAGTTGATTTCAGGACATCATCAGGTAGGTACCCATCAGGTGGTATGGAACAGTGAAATCGACGATGTGCCGGCAGGAGTCTACTTTGTAAGATTGATCGCACAGAATCGGGTTGCACAGCAGAAGATTATCATCGTGAAAAACTGATTCTACAGAAACGTCCCGCCTTAAAAGGCGGGACGTTTTTTTATATAGAACAGAAACCTTTATACAGAGATCGTCGTCATGAAACTAAAGATATACAGCAGCGGACTCTTACTCTGTCTTCTGACGACCGCCATGGTTTATCTTCCTTTTACAAAATCGACTTTACACCGTGAACCCCGTTTTCCTGCAGACCGTTATTTTAGAGAAGGGATGACGGCGTTTTCCGCGGGTTTGTTGTCGCAGTCTGAAAAGGCGTTTAAACTGTCGCTTAAATATCAACCCCATTATGCACCGTCACATTATTATCTGGCAGAGATATATACACTTCAGGGATTACGTGAAGCGGCGAAAGCGGAATTAATCCAGGTGATGAAACTCGATCCGGAATGCGCCTTTGCCTGCTATAAACTCGGTCAGATCTTTCGAAAAGAGGGAGAGTATGAAAAAGCCGTATTCTTCTTTAAAAAGACGATTGCGCTATCTCCCGGGTATCGCGAGGCTTACTGGGATCTGGCTCAATTGTACCTTGAACAGGGTGATTTTGTCAACGCCGAACGGATTTATCAGAAACTCAAGGATTCGGAAAGCAGGGATTAATCGATGAAATACAGGGTGTTGATTGTCTGTTTATGGCTGGCGGTCATCGGCTTCAAAGTCATCATCAACTTCAATAACGACAAATTCAATTTCAAGAACGACACGGCACTATTCTGGACCGAATCAGCCCTTCAATACCGAACCGCGTATCTTATCGGAACATACGGCTGCATCCCTGAAACCGACCAGCGCCTTCAATATCCTGAAGGGTTGCAGATAAAGGCACGCTTGACCGTTCTGATGGAAGCGGTCAGCGGTTATCTCTATTATCTCTTTATTCCGAAGAGTATGCCGTTTCATGTGTATCTTATCATCTTTATCGCGGTTTTTTCTTCTTTTTCTGTTTTTCCGTTATACGGTATCGCTTCTCTGATCAGCGGAAAAAGGAGCGCCGGTTTTGCCGCGGCGTTGCTCTATGCGGCGACACCGGCGGTTTACACCACGGTAACCGCACCGGGCTTTGAATATCAGGATTTCGCTTTACCGCTGATATTCATCCATCTCTATTTCTTTATCAGGGCGCTCAAAGAAAGGAAGGGGTTTTCCGAATCCTATGCTTTTTTATCTGGTGTTTTTCTGTTTGCGGCGTTCGCTTCGTGGCACATGACGCAGTTCTATTATGTTCTGTTTGTGATATTTATCGCACTCTGCTTTCTTTTCCTGCCGGATTTCAATATCAAACCGTTCTATTTAATCACGGCGGCCGCTTTCCTCGCCGGTATTCTTTTGCCGTCTCAATCAAGCGCCTGTTTCATCCTTTCTCTTTCAATGCTGCTTTCCTACAGTCTGATCATTACGTCCCTCACACCTTTTAAAAACCGTCTTCGTCGCCGATTGCTTTTTGTACTGTTCTGCATCTTTTCTTTTTTCATAACCTGGTACATCTCTTTTGTATCTGTTCCTGAATACCGTTTCGTATACGGCTTTATGTGGGAAAGGATAAAACATCTGGGCATCGGGTCGGTCAACCGTGCACAACTTCCGTGGGAAACGCTCGTGATGTGGGTTTCACCATTCACCGGTCCTTCATTGTACACAATCATTCGAACAATGGGTGCACTTTTGATCCTCGGAGGGGCGGGATTTGTTATCGGCGTTCGTCGGGCATTGTTTGATTCCGAACTCGCTCCCAAATTGATTTTATACTTCTGTGTGGTATTTTTCCCGCTCTATCTTCTTTTGATCCGACTCGATGCCTTCTTTGTTTTCTTCCTGGCGACGGCATCGGTCTATCTCTTTTTGATCACCAAGAAAGCGATCAGGCTCGGTTACATCGTCGGCATCGCAATCAATATTTTTTTGCTGCTGACTGCGCCGGCTCGTATTGTATCTCCTGATTTGAATTATCTGCTCGGTATGATAAAATATTTACGCTTGAATACAGAACTCGATTCGCCGATCCTCACAAGTTTCGCTTACGGACCGACGGTAAGCACTTATACTGCAAGACCCATTCTGCTCCATCCCAAATTTGAAGCCGCACACATAACTTACAAGATAAAGGTTTTCGAACATCGTCTGTTCCAGAACGAAGAGGCTTTCTATTCATTCTGCAGGAGCTATGGTGCACGGTATTTCATCTATCAAACAGATATGTTGCTCGGTTTGAATCACGAATCGATGAGGTATCGGACGCATAATTTTAAGGTCTCGAAAAATTCCACGGCTTTCAAGATGCATTTCCAGCCGCTCAGTTTAAGACATTTTAAACTTCTGTATTCGAATCCTCATTACCGTATTTATAAAGTACTGGATAGGTCTGAAAAGGCGTATTCTGAAAATCCGGAATACTTCCGCGTCTATGACGAAACCTATTTTAATCTAAGTGACTATGGTATATATTAAAAAATTTTTATTATGAAGAAACTGATCTTCTTTATCCGCTCGATCCGCTGGTTTGAGATCGGGGTGCGCATGGGCGGACCCCTGACAGCGATGCTCATCGTACTACCGGCGCATACGCGGCTTCACTTGATGAAGATGGGGCTGGCTTTACTGGCTTTTTTCTTCGGGTGGGTTCACGGCTATACACTGAATGAATGGGGCGGTTATGCATCAGATCGACTCGACCCCCGGCGAATGGACAAACCCCTTATTACCGGCAATATTTCAACACGGGAGATGCTTGGATTTTCCATTGTTAATGCCTTCTTTTGTGTAGTACTCTATGCGTTCTTGAATCCCTGGTTGTTGATAATCGTCTTTTTTGATATCGCAATCGGTGTTTTATATGACCATCCGAAGACCGCTCTCAAGGCGATACCGTTCGCCTCTTTCGCCGTTCTTTTCATCGTCTCGGTGAATGATGTATTACTGGGATGGCTCATATTTTCCACAGAACCGGTTAAGGGAATTATCTTCGGTATCTTTTTCGGTATTCTCGGTCTTGCCGGGATAAGTTTTCATGAAGCCGGTGATTATGAATCCGACCGCGACGCCGGCATCAAGACCAATGCGGTCCGCTTTGGTAAAAAACGGATACTTACGGCGGGATTTGTTTTTTACACACTTTCCTGTTTCTATTTTATATTACTGACGATACTACGGATCATCCCTTCTGACCTTTATCCTGTATTCATCGTGACCTACCCGGTCTATGTATATATCTTTTACCGTTGTATCAAGGCAGGAGCGACTTCTGCTGCGATTCATCTTTTGATAAAGAGATATCGATTGTTGTACGGATGCATCGGTCTTTATCTGCTTATACAGCTCTGGCTGTAGTCTTCAATATTCTCTTTAAAAATTGTCCGGTGTAAGATTTCTTTTCCTTTATTATATCCTCTGGTTTACCGGTGCAGACGACCCTGCCGCCTTTATCCCCTCCTTCAGGACCGAGGTCGATGATCCAGTCGGCGCATTTTATCACCTCTAAGTTGTGTTCAATCACGATTACGGTATTACCTCTGTCAACGAGACGATTCAAGACGTTCAGGAGCAATTTTACATCTTCAAAATGCAGACCGGTCGTAGGCTCGTCGAGGATATACAGAGTCTTCCCGGTCGCCAGTTTACTCAACTCCTTGGACAATTTAATCCGCTGGGCTTCGCCGCCGGAGAGTGTGGTGGCGGATTGACCTAATTTAATGTAGCCCAGACCGACATCCTGAAGAAGCTGGAGTTTTCTTTTGATCCTCGGGATGTTCTGAAAAAAATCGAGCGCCTCGCTTACCGACATATTCAGGACATCACTTATATTCTTACCTTTATATCTGATATCGAGGGTTTCGCGGTTAAACCGCCTGCCGTGACATGCATCACAGGTGATGTAGACGTCGGGCAGAAAATGCATTTCAATACGCAGCATTCCATCTCCTTCACACTGTTCACATCTGCCGCCGGGAACATTGAAGGAAAACCTTCCCGGTTTATATCCCCGGATTTTTGATTCCGGCAGCTGGGCGAATAATTCCCGGATCGGGGTCCAGGCGCTGGTGTAGGTCGCCGGATTCGAACGGGGTGTTCTTCCGATTGGTGACTGATCGATATTCACCACCTTGTCAATATACTCCAGACCAAGTATTTCTTTGTACTTTCCGGCTGGATATTTACTGTGGTAAAATTTCTGCGCAAGGGCGCGGTACAGGGTATCCACGATAAGGGTCGATTTGCCCGAGCCTGATACTCCGGTGATCACCACAAAGAGCCCCAGCGGGATTTCTACGTTGATCTCTTTGAGATTATTCGCCCGTGCTCCCTTGATCATAAGAGTGCGTTTGCTCTTTTCTCTCCTTTTTTGAGGCACGGCTATTCTTTTTTTATCGGCGAGATATTGTCCGGTAAGTGAATTTTTATTGGTTTTGATCTCTTCAGGTGTTCCCGTGGCTACTACATAGCCGCCTGCTTCACCGGCACCAGGACCGAGGTCGATGACATAGTCGGCGTTCATGATTGTTTCCGCGTCGTGTTCCACAACGAGTACGGTGTTGCCGAGGTCGCGCAGTGCCTTCAAGGTATTCAGCAGTCTTCTGTTATCCCGCTGATGCAGCCCGATCGACGGTTCATCGAGGATATAAAGCACGCCGACCAGACCCGAGCCGATCTGGGTCGCGAGTCGAACACGTTGTTCTTCACCACCGGCAAGCGTCTCTGTGGTTCTTTTCAACGTCAGATACTCGAGTCCTACAGAGACCAGAAAACTCAAGCGCCGTTTGATTTCCTTGATCATCTCTCCGGCGATGTTGGATTCGGTCCTGGACAGTTTCAGCTCCTGGAAAAAATTCAGGCAGTCGTTTATCGGGAGTTCGGTGATCTGGGCGATGTTTTTACCGCCGATCTTCACCGCGAGACTTTCAGGTTTCAAGCGCGTCCCTTTGCACGCCGGGCAGGGAGAGATCGTCATATACTCTTCAATATACTGACGTACTCCCTGGGATGTCGTTTCACGATAACGTCGCATCAATTCCGGAATAACACCTTCAAAATATTCCTCGAACTCTCCTCTTCCGGTCCCGTCGGTTCGCACGTATTTCACGATGATCGGTATGTCTTCACCATAGAGAATCGCCTTCTTCGCCTTTTGAGGAAGTTTGTAAAAAGGGGTCTCCAGTTTGAAATGCAATTTTTCCGCCAGACCGCGCAGCAGGGACCTCCGCCAGTTACCCAGAGAACCGTAATGTTTGATCGCTCCATCCAGCAGTGATAACTTCGGATTTGTGACGACCTTTTCAGGATCGATCTCCATCTTCGTGCCTAAACCGTCGCAGGTGGGGCATGCTCCGTATGGAGAGTTGAAACTGAAATTTCTCGGTGAGATCTCAGGATAGCTTACTCCGCAGTGAATACAGGCGAGTTTTTGACTGAATGTTTTTATCTCTTTTTCGTTGATCAGCACCCGGAGGAGCCCGTCGGCTTCTTTCAAGCATAGCTCCACAGAGTCGGCAAGCCGCTTTCTTATTCCCTGTTTGATTATCAATCGGTCGATCACGATCTCTATATTATGCTTTTTATACCGCTCGAGTTCAGGGGTATCCTCGATGTCATAGATCTTTTCATCGATTCTCACCCTTACATAACCGCGCCGCCTGAGCCGGTTCAGGAGTTCTTTGTACTCACCTTTACGACCGCGCACCACCGGTGCAAGTAGTTCGACCTTTGAATCGGTCGGAAGTTCAACAAGGGCGTCGACGATCTGATCAGTTGTCTGTGATTTTATCTCCCTGCCGCATTTGTAACAATAAGGAACACCGATACGTGCAAAGAGTACTCTCAGATAATCATAGATTTCTGTTACGGTCCCCACGGTAGAGCGGGGATTCCTTGAAGCGGTGCGTTGCTGAATTGCAATCGCCGGAGAGAGCCCGGTGATTTCATCGACATCCGGTTTATCCATCATGCCGAGAAACTGC
>DRIG01000003.1 GCA_011052815.1 candidate division WOR-3 bacterium
GTGTGATCTGGACCTTGGTCATTATGAAAGATTTTTAAATGAGTCATTGACAAAAGAGAATAATATCACCCCCGGACAGATTTATTTTACTGTGATCTCCAAGGAACGGCGCGGTGAATATCTGGGGAAGACGGTTCAGGTGGTCCCCCATATCACGGATGAGATAAAATCACGGATAACCAAACTCGCCGAAGGCAATAATGTCGATGTCGTGATTACGGAGATAGGCGGTACGGTCGGTGATATCGAAGGCCAGCCGTTTCTTGAAGCCGTAAGGCAGATGAGGCTTGATTACGGCAAGGAAAATACAATGTATATCCACTTGACATTGGTTCCTTATATCAAGGCGGCGCGTGAATTCAAGACAAAACCGACCCAGCATTCGGTCCGTGAACTGCGGGCGATCGGCATTCAACCGGATATTCTGTTGTGCAGAAGTGATTCCTGGCTTACCGCTGATGAGCGCAAGAAGATTTCTCTGTTTTGTAATGTGCCGGTGAATAACGTCATCGACGCCATTGATGTTGAGTGTATTTATGAAATTCCACTCATCTTCCACCAGCAGAAGCTCGATCAGATGATTTTATCCGGGCTCGGTATTGAAAGGGATGAACCAGACCTTACCGAGTGGGAGCTTTTTGTCCAACGTGCAAAATCTCCATCAAAGGTTGTGGAGATCGCCGTTTGCGGTAAATACGTCGAACTGAGGGATGCATACAAAAGTATTATGGAAGCGCTCTACCACGCTGCAGTGGCGAATGATGCCCGACTGAAATTGAAATGGATCGATACAGACAGGATTGAAGACGAGATCGCCCTTGAAAACGCCCTGGCTATGGTCAACGGAATACTCGTCCCCGGCGGCTTTGGAATGCGCGGCGTCGAGGGGAAGATCAGAATCGTGAAATATGCGCGTGAGAACAAAAAACCTTTTCTCGGAATATGCCTCGGTATGCAGTGTCTGGTGATAGAGTATGCAAGAAACGTCTGCGGTATGAAAGGTGCGAATTCAACTGAATTCGATGATAATACGGCATACCCGGTCATCGATCTGTTACCGGGACAGCGGAGAATCAAAAATATGGGTGGAACAATGAGATTGGGGAATTGGCCCTGTCGTTTGGAAGCCCGTTCTCTTGCCCGGAAGATATATGCCAAGAGCGAAATTCAGGAAAGGCATCGTCACCGCTATGAGGTGAATCCTAAGTATATCAAAGCCCTGACGGCAAAGGGGTTGATCTTCTCTGGAAGGTCGCCGAATGGTAAATTGATGGAGATCGCGGAGATTTCGGGACATCCGTTCTTTATCGGTACTCAGTTCCATCCCGAATTTACATCAAGACCACTGGCGCCGAATCCGATATTCTACCATTTTATAAAATCTTCATTAGAAAATCTTTGATGTATTTTTTTTCAGAAGCATTTGTGCTTTTGAGCCTTTTTTTACTCTACTGGTGGAACAGAGAAAGGCGTAGATATTTCCGGGAACGGATAGGCTCAGGGTATTTCAGGAATCTCTATAATGTGGGACGCAATGTCGGTTTTATGCTGCGTAAGGGGAGGTTGAAGATAAAAGGTCGGGTCGATGACATCCAGAGGGGTTCTATTTTGTATTCATTCCATTTCGGAGTATGGGAATCGATGCCCCGTGCGCTGAGGCGTTTGGGTTATAATGTCGGTGTCGTCGTCAACAGATACAGCAGTGACAGGAAGAATTTTTTCACCCGCGCCGTCGACAGATTTTTATACAGATTCCGCAGTACCTGCGGTGTGAAGATATTTTACAGAGATGATGCCGCCCGGATAGTGAAGTTTCTAAAGGACGGAGGAGTTCTCGGCATACTGGTCGACGGTAACAATTTTTATTCGAAGTTCAGCCGGGTGGAGAAATTGAGTCGTATATGCAATGCACCTTTGATACCTTTCGCCGCTTATCGTAAGAACGGCAGCGGAATTCTGGAGATCGGATGTGATCTGGATCGGCTCGTGAAAGAGCATCCTTTTGATTATGTCTGGTTTTATAAATCAAGAGTGGAGGGGTGATTAATATGAATGAACGAGGAAAGAAGAGCATATTATGTTTTTGTTTTTTAGCGGGCATCGTCCTGCTGGGATGTGAGGAAGGAAAGTTGCCCGAAACCCTGGAGCCGGATATCCCCAAGATATCTTTGGAGAATTTTTCACTCACCGAGACAAAACAGGGAAAGAAGATGTGGATTCTTGAAGCGAAGAATGCAAAGGTCTATGACGAGGTCATAAACGTCGACAGTGTGAGAATCAGATTTTTCAATAAAGATGAAGTGGAATTTTCAGTCCTCTATGCACCGGGGGGGATACTTAACACCAGAACCCATAATATTCTTGTCGGTGACAGTGTCTCTGTTTTCACGAATGATTCAACGAAACTTTTTACGGATTCACTGTTCTGGCTGAATGATTCACAGCGGATTATCACTGATTGTAAGGTGAAGATACTGAAGCAGGACGGCACGGTCATCGAAGGCAACGGCCTCCGTGCCGATCCTTATCTGGAAAAGATCGAGATACTCGGGACGGCGAAAGGTGTATCTCCGATTAAGTTGCCTGACATCAATAAATGATATTTTTGCTCCTTTTATTCCATCTCACTCCATTCTCGGCAGACAGGGTGGAGATCATTAAAGAAGATAACGAAAGCATCGTACATCTTGTCGGCAATGTGGTTTTTGAAGATACGGTAACCCGCATAACCTGCAGAGAAGCCCATCTTTATGAAAGCCGGAACTATGTTCTTCTGCAGGGGGACGTTGATATCAGCGATAAGAACGGCGTCATTCAGTCGAGTTCGGCGAGGTATGATTTCAAGGAAAGGAAAGGATACTTGAGCGGCGGTGTTTCTCTGGAGACGAAGAATGATGAACTGATTCATTCGGATTCGTTGTATTATGACGGCGCCGCCGGCCTGATTGAATTCTTCGGAGAGATTAAATTAGAAGACAGGAAGAATGATCTGATAGGATACGGAAACAGGGGTGCTTATGATTTGAAGAATGATGAGGGATATCTGCTTGGAGAGCCTCGATTGGAGATACTCAGGGAAGAGAAGGAGCCGATAAAGATCAACGCCCGGGAATTCAGACTGGACAGCGGTGACAACCTTTTTCAGGGTATTGATTCAGTCGTGACGATAATCGACAGCATCACGGTATATTGTGATACGATGTACTACAATCTCAAGGAACATTCCGGTAGAATGGTGAAGCCCTGTGTTTTTGAGAAGAAAAATGAATTATACGGTGAAACGGGTGAATTTCGAATGAAGTCGCAGAAACTTGATTTTTTCAGTGTGGAGAACGGCTGGTCAAAATATTACACTGAAGAAGGAACAAAGAATGTCGTGGAGGGAGAAAGAATCCGCATTCTCTTCAAAGAAGACAGGGCGTCAAAGATAATCGTGGAGGGTAAACCAAAGGGTGTTCTTACCCTGAGAGCCGAAGAAGATGCTGTTGACTAAGGAATTGACGAAATTTTTCGGACGCAGACTGGTCGTCGACAGGGTGAACCTGGAGATAAACGAAGGCGAGGTTGTGGGATTACTCGGTCCCAACGGTGCGGGAAAGACCACGACCTTTAATATGATTGTCGGACTTTTAAGACCGAACAGCGGCAGTATCTTTCTTGATGAACTGGACATCACTGAACTGCCGATGTATAAGAGAGCACGTCGGGGTATCTCTTTTTTGTGCCAGGAGCCGAGCGTCTTCAGAAAACTGCGGGTGGATGAGAATTTGATTGCGATTTATGAAATACTCGGCTTCGACCGCAGAACTGCCGAGGAGAAGACCGATGAATTGTTGAAGTATTTTAATCTTCTCCAACTCAAAAAGCAGAAGGCATACACCCTTTCGGGTGGAGAGAGAAGGCGGGTTGAGATCGCCCGGGCACTGATCACCAATCCCAAATTTCTGCTGCTCGATGAACCTTTTACCGGCATCGATCCGATATCACGTGCCGAATTACAGGAATTGATATTGAATTTGAAGAAAAAGGGGATAGGCATTCTTATTTCAGACCACAATGTCAGGGAGACGCTCGAGATAACAGACCGGGCGTATCTTATCTACGATGCCGAGGTTCTGTTGTCGGGCGACGCCGAGACCTTGATAAACGACCCCAAGGCAAGGCGACTTTACCTCGGTGAGAGATTCAAGATATAACCCTAATTCGCTACATATCGAAAGAATTATAATCATTTCCTTGAGGATGAAGAATGATTAAAAAACTACTTTTTCTTGCAGTAATCTAAAATTAATTTGGGTAAGATCTATTTTTGATTTAAGACGAAGTTCTGACTCCTCTCCACTTTTTTCATCCCTCGCCCGCTCTCCATTTCTCCCATTCTCCGTTTCCCCATCTCTCCTGTCATTCTGAGTCCGCCGCAGGCGGACGAAGAATCTTTATCAGTCGTTAGTCATTGAGATTCTTCAGTCGTCTGCCTCGGGCAGACTCCTTTAGAATGACAAATATCACCTCAATCAGTTCTGCTGACACTATAAGAAAAGTGGAGAGGACAGTCAAGAGGTGTCTTGACAGAACTCTGTTGCAGGCTATAATTTATGATGCAGGAAATGATTGAGCCGTTTAAAATACTGGGCAGAAACTCGAACAGGCTTGTAAAATTTTTCAAAGAATATGAAAAACTGCTTGAAAAACCGGTGGAGAACGCTTATCTTCTGGGGAAAAAGCTCATCGAGATCGAGGGGTTGATAAAGAAGTTTCCGGATATGGATTTAAAAAACAGGCTCATCACCTGGTTGGAGCATGAGGAGAAAAGACTTGAGGAACATAAGGAGGATTTCAGGATTAAATTCGCCCAGGAACTTAATGCCCTGTTTTCCCGGGAAGGGAAGAAACTCAGGGGGCAGTATCCGCTTGTTCGAATCGGTTTCTATACCGTCAAGATTGATTTTCAGTTCGGTGAAGCCGTTCTCTTTTTCGGTCCGGAGATCGAAAAGATAAAATCCGGCATTCCTCTTCAACCGGAGAGTATTTTTAAGACGATTCAGGGGTTTGATAGAGAACTGCGTAATGTGAAATCAACCCCCGATCAGATATTCAAAGACCTGTATAAGGCGTACAGGCGGATGCTTAAATTGGTTGATAAACCGTTTGGTGAGCGATTGCTGATTACCCGGGTTCTGAGTGAATATGTCATAATAAAACAGTCTGAAAAATTCTTTGTTGATCCGAGGAAGAATAATTTCAAAGAATATCCAAGGGTGAAACTGAGTTTTATTCTTTATCTTTTAAAGAAAAGCGGTTTACTGGAAAGAGGATTGAGATTTCATGTTGCGACATTTGATGCTACAGTTGACAAGAAACATTCTTTCTGGATACTGGAGAGTGAAGATGGTGAAGGGACCCATTATTCTTATCTCTCTTTCGATAAAGAGATGGAGGTTTAAATTTTATAAAATATGGCTGAGAAGAGATTAGAACCGAGATTGGCGAAGATGATCATACACAGCCTGGGCAGCTTCGGGACGCCTCCGGAGTTCGGTATTGAACATTTCAGTGTGGGGCTGGAATCGTATCTCGAGGTGATAGAAAAAGAGTATCTTACTGATATGTTGAAGTATAATCTGTCTTCTTTTAAATTGATCACCGGTAATTACGGCGGGGGTAAGACACACTTTCTCTACTTGATTCGGGAACTCGCCTGGCGCCATAATTATGTGACTTCCTATGTAAGTTTGAGCCCGACTGAATGTCCTTTTGACCGTCTGGAACTTGTTTATAAAAAGATCGCCGCCAATATAACACCGCCGTCAGGAGGAGATTTTTTGAAACAGACGGACAGGGGAATCGGTGCTTTACTGAGAGAGCGTTTTAAAAACCTTGAAGGAACAGAGGATATGTTTTTGAAGAGAAAGAACCTGGAGAGTTCCAGTTTCACCAACGCCCTTAAGGCGGCGTACCTGAGTCTCCGCACCGATGATGAAGATGAGTTTCTGGCGATCGTGCAGTGGTTGAAGGGGGAAGATGTTCAACGGGATGTCAGGCTGCGCCATCGGATTTCCGAACGCATCGACCGCAGCACCGCTTTCAGAATGCTGCGCAGTCTGGTTCAGTTCATTAATGCAACAGGCTATTCAGGGCTCATCTTTCTCTTTGACGAAGCGGAAAGGGGGATGAGTATTTCTTCGACGCGTGATAAAAGACGGGCGCTCGATAATCTGCGTCAACTGGTCGACGAGTGTGGTAATTCACGGCTGCCCGGTGCGATGTTCTTTTACGCCGTACCTGATGAAAATCTGCTCCTTGAAGGAAGCGGCGGTGTTTATGAAGCCCTTAAACAGCGGCTGCGTTCCAGTTTTACAAAGATAAATCCGATGGGGGTCAAGATTAATCTTGAAAAGATCGGGGTGGGTGCCGAAGAATTTCTTGAGCGTCTCGGTATGAAACTTTCCTGGATATTCGAGTGTGCGTATGATTTCGAATTCGACAGCGGTCTTCTTAATGGAACGATCAACAATATGATTCACACCGCCCTGGAGTTGCAGTCTCTGGATATCAGTTACCGTCGGATATTCGTCGTCGGAATAATCGAGGCGTTCCAGCATCTCCGTGATAAAAATAAGATGATCGGCCGCGATGAGGCACAGCGGATACTCCGTTCCACGATAAAGATGCTTTCTGAAAAAGAAAGAGAAGAGGTTGAAAGGCAAGAATTCTGAATTTGTAGCACATCCTGTTTTCGGAGAGGGGGTCGTCGTCGCGACACGCTGGGATGAAGAAGAAACCCAGGTGAAATTCCGCAGCGGCCTCTGTTTGTGGTTGCCGTCGAAATGGCTTAAACAGATTCCAGCTTCTGATATCAATCTGGACCGGGTTTCCTGCAAGCGGCTGCTCGAGGCGTTCCGCTTAGGGGTCGTGCCCCATCAGGATATCGAGTACTTCACTTTCGGCCGGGCTTATGAAATCAACGAGATAAAACAATCTTTAAGGGGATTAAAGAACGGTAAGGGAGATGTTTTTTTGATTGAAGGTTCATATGGTTCAGGGAAGACCCATCTTCTGGAATATGCCCGCCATCTTTCCTTGAAACAGGGATATGTCACGACATACTGTGAGTTGAGCACCCAGGAGACGCCTCTTTTCAGACCCAAACGTGTCTATCGTGAACTCATCCATAATCTGCGTTACATCAGAAAGGGACGCGAATATTGTTTCCGCGATCTACTGCGGATGGTGAGCAGATTCAAAATTGATGACCACTGTTTCTTCACTCCCCTTTTAAAGAAAATAAAGGAGATCGATCATGGTTCCTTAGAGAGTGAAGTCTTCTGGCAGTGGGTTGAGGGTGAGTCGACCAAGAATTACGCTGTTACACCCGATGCTCCTTTCAGGATACGCGGGGCGCAGAAGATTCCCGCCCTTTATGATTTTTCGACGGCGGGTGATTTTTATTCTTATCTCCTGACCGGTCTCAGTTTTCTGATAAATAGAGCAGGATTGGGAGGACTCGTCATCATCCTTGATGAGGTTGAAACCATCACCCATATCTGGAACTATGCGGCATACAGCAGAGGATTGAGTTTTCTTGAGGGACTCATCCATGCGGCGTTTGATACGAAAACCTTCAAACGGATTGATACACATCTGGTGCACAATCAGGTGAGACCTACACCGTATTTATACAAAGAATCCCATATCTTTCTCATTCTTGCAATGACCCCTGTGCAGGGTATTCGAAGTATCGAGAACGTCATCAATTTAATCAAAAAAGGTTTTTTTCTACGCAGATTCAGCAAGGCGGAGTACGAGGTGATATTTGACAATCTGATAAAGGTTTACAGGTGTGCTTATCCCTGGTTTTCGCTTGATAGAGGACAGCGGGAGAATATCTTCAGTGCCGCACTGCACAGAGGGGAAGGGGAGTTGCGGGAGTTCATCAAATTTTCCGTGGAGGCGTTTGACTGGCTGAGATTGAAACGATGAACGGTCAGGAGATCAAAGCCAGACTGACCAGGACCTGGCATCCTTTTTTCAGCCGCTTCGGTAAATTTTTGCCGATCCAGGAACTGGTTATTCCCCATATTTTGGCGTGCGAAAACACGGTCGTGATTTCGCCGGCGGCGAGCGGTAAGACCGAGGCGGTGATTGCTCCGCTTATTGAGAATCTATTCAGGGACGATTCAACCCCCTTGAGAGGGGTTCTAAAAATATTGTACATATCTCCCACCCGGGCGTTGGTGAATGATCTGTTTAAGAGGTTGTTTTCTCCGGTTGAATACTCAGGGTTGACGCTCGGCAGAAAGACCGGTGATCGGCCGACCCTGGATTATAAGAATCTCCCTCAGATTCTTTTGACCACCCCGGAGTCATTCGATTCTCTTTTGACACGGCGTCCCAGGATTTTTCTCGACCTTTATGCGGTCGTCCTCGATGAAATACATCTGCTTGACAATACGCCGCGCGGCGATCAGTTGAGGGTACTTTTGAATCGACTGCGCAGGATACGTAAAGAACTGCACTATTGCGCCCTTTCCGCAACGATTGATGACTTACACATAGGAGAGCGTTACTTTGATTCTCCGAAGGTGTGTTTATTAAAACAGCGGCGTGAGATTGAATATGATTTGATATCGGGTAAAGAATTCACCGGAAAATTTTTTGAGATTGTAAAGAAAAGGGGATTCAAGAAGATTCTTGTTTTTTTCAATGCCCGGAGCCTCGCCGAGATTTTTTCACGACGTTTGAACCGTCCTCCTTTTCAAAACGCTGTTTTTGTCCACCACGCCAGTTTACAGAAATTACGTCGTGAAGAGGTGGAAGAGGAGATGAACAGGAGTGAGAGGGCTGTTCTCTGCGCCACCTCGACACTGGAGCTGGGCATTGATATCGGAGACATTGATTGCGTTGTTCTTTATCGTCCGCCCTATGATGTTTCGTCCCTGTTGCAGAGGATCGGACGGGGCAACCGCCGGACCGACAGATTGTTCGCCATCGGCGTTTACACCGACGCCTGGGAAAAGTTGTTGTTCGAAACCTTTTTTGAGTGCGCCTGGAGCGGCAGGTTGTTCGACAGACAGTACCGGGTTTCGCTTTCGGTCATCCCCCAGCAGATCTATTCTTATCTTTATCAACGTCGGCGCATCGGTACGACAATCAGAAGTTTGTACAATGTTCTGGAGCCGATCTTTACGAAAGAGCAGATTAGAGCTGTTTTTCAAAGACTCCTTAAGGATGGGAAGGTTCAGGAAGGACGGCCCGGTATTTATTATGATTCATCGAAAATGGAGAAGAAGATAGAGCGGGGAAAGATTCATTCCAATATCGCGGAGATTTCATTCGGTGAGTTTGACGTATTCAATCTCGAGACCGATGAATTGATCGGACGGGTCTTTTATGTGAAAAAAAGATTTATACTCGGCGGGCGCTGCTGGGAAACGGTCAGGGTGCGGGACAAGAAAAAGAAGATATATGCAAGACTGCTCGGTGATATGGACGGAGCCGTAAAGATATTTGAAGGAAAAGGGGAGGGCAATTACAATTATCTGCTTTCTCCTCTTTTGAAGAAGAAGCTCTTTCCCGAATTGCCGCTACTGGAATTTCCTTTTTCATCGGACGGTTCAAATACCTATATTCTGCATCTTTTCGGAAGTCTGTACGGGTTCATCACCGCCGAGGCACTATATGAAGAGGGGATCGACGCCGTTGATATCGACGGTAGAGTTTTTCTGTTGAAGGCATTTCAAACGGTGGATGACAGGTTTCCTTTGCCAAAGGTGGAATCGATAAAAATAGTGATCAAAAGGAATATCAGCCGTCTTGAAGACGCCCTGGGCAGTGGAGCATATTTTTATGATCTTCCTGTAAAATATCAGATTGAAGACCATTATTCGACACTGGATATTGAGGGGTTTTTGGAGTTCCTCTCCCGTATAAGATTGTCCTATGTGGAGCGGGATAGATTGAGGATCAGGTTCTCTTAGCCGATCCTGGATTTTCCGAGTTTTCTAAAAGTGTAACCGAGGTGTGTTCACGCTTGCAATGAGCTGACTCCTCTCCATTTTTTTATCATCCCTCCACCCGTTCTTTTGTCATTCTGAAGGAGTCTGCCTCAAGCAGACGACTGAAGAATCTCAATGACTAATGACTGATAAAGATTCTTCGTTTCACTCAGAATGACAGAGAAAGAAGGCAAACTCAGATGTTGTCCTGAGTGTAACGAAGGAATGACGGAGAAGAAGGGTCTTTAAATAAAAACGAAAAAAGTGGAGAGGAGTCAGTGCAATGAGCCCTTGACAAATTGGATATTATCACTATAATTGCACAGAATATCTTGAGATAAAGGAGGTGATGGCTGGAATAAATAATTGTGATAGGTTTTTCAATCTTTGACAGAAGATTGAAAGATGGGTTTGTTATAAAGAAAGGAGAGAAAAATGAAGAAGTTGTTATTGAGTGCTATTGCGATCGCCGCCCTCTTTATTATCGGTTGCGGCGGTGCTACCGTGTTCGACGGTCCTGAGATTACAAAGGTCGTAATGGATGCAACATCGGTTACCGTCACCTGGGCGGCGGATACGACAGTCGAGAATGACGGAGATTTCAGCGGTTATAATGTCTATGTCGCCACAGATTCCACAGAACTACTTGTTGAAGACGGCGAAGATTTGAACAAGGACAATGCCACCGTCATCACCGGCAACTCCTACACGATCGACGGTTTGAGCCAGGATACAGTCTACTACATCCAGGTGAGAACAGTCAATGTCGATGACAAGGTCGGCAGTTATAATGCCACGACACCTTTTGTCGAGGCGTCACCTCGTCCGGAATTCACGGTTACCGTAAAATTGGAGAGAAACAACTCTGCACCTGATGATTCCTGCGCGATCAAATTTTCCGACGGCACGATTATGGCTGACTCAGCAATGGCAAACGGCGGCGCCGACATGTGGGTTGATTTCTGGGGCACCGCGCCTGACGATACGACCGCATTCTCTTCACCGGATCATCATTCAACATACGGCACCAACTCACGCAACACCGATTTCGTCAATCTCGGTCAGTATGACTTTGATGATGTCAGTGAGGTGACCTCTGAACCTTCGGCGAACTATGTTGCCGTGATCGAAGGTGATCTTGTTATCGCCAAGACCCAGGACGGCAATTATGTGAAGATCCATGTCGATGCACTCGATGATACACTCAATTATACAGTTACCATTACTTACGCCTACCAGAATATTGCGAACTATCCTCATTTCTCCGAATAATGGATGAAGACGGTTTTAAGGGGCGGCTTTGCCGCCCCTTTTTATTTTTTAAATTCTGCGGCGTGATTAAAATCTTTTAATCTGCAGTCTCTTTTTCCACCCAGTCAAGATAAGCATCTAAACCGTTTTGAATACCCCAGGATATTATTTCCGGAACTTCATAGGGATGGTTGTCCTTGATATATTGCTCGACCTTTTTATAATGCGATTTCCTGGTTTTGATGAAAGCTCCGTATTCACTCTCCTCTTCGATCTTTTCCTGCCAGGTGAAGATCGACTGCAACTTGAAGATATTTCCGCAGGCGGCGAGCTTCTCTTTAACCAGCCCGTTTATTATATGCTTTGCGGTCTTTAAATCAGGGAAAGTGGTGTATATGACGATCTTTTCAATCTTCATTTAAACCGCCACAATAAGAGCATCGTTACATTGAAATATATAAGGAGGGTGGTCGTATCGAGTATCGTGGCGATCAACGGTCCGGACATCAACGCCGGATCAACGCCCGCCCTTTTGAATAAGATCGGAAGGACTCCGCCGAGTGATGTTGCGATGACGATCGCGATGATCATGGCGACCGCGACGGTGAAACCGAGCATCACGTCGCCCTGGAGGAGCACTGCACGCAGTGCGGTTATGACTCCGGCGATTATCCCCATTAGTATACCGATAAGGAATTCTTTTCTGACCACCTGCCATACGTCGGACAGCTTTATTTCACCGGTGGCGAGGCCGCGCACAACGACCGTCGCCGCCTGAGTGCCGGCGCTGCCGCTTGTATTCATTAATATCGGAATGAAAAAACTGAGGGTGACGATGCTCGATAATAAGAATGAATAATGTTCGAGCACACTTCCTGAGATAAACCCGGCAAGGGCGAGAATGATCAGCCAGATGACCCTTTTCTGGGCGACGTGCAGGGGATTGGCTGATAGATACTCTTCAGTGACTCCGGCGGCACCGAAATGGTAGATGTCTTCACTCGCTTCTTCCTGAATCACGTCGAGTACATCGTCGACGGTGATCACTCCTTTAATTCTTCCCAGTTTATCCAGTACAGGCAGGGCGGGTTCATCGTATTTTTCAAAGATATGCGCGACCTCTTCCTGGTCCATATCCAGACCCACGCTGATGAATGAACTGTCCATCACTTTTTCGACCTTTTTCTGGGGAGTCGCCGTCAAAAGATCCTTCAAAGGAATGATTCCTTTCAACCGTCCCACCTTATCGACGACATAGATATTCTGGATGAAGTCGATGTCTTTCGCTTTTTGCCTCAGTTCCCTCAGCACATAACCGATCTTTACATCTTCAGGTACGGTGATGAAGTCGGTGGTCATAAGACCGCCGGCGGTATTCTGTTTGTAGGCGAGCAGTTCGCGGGCTCTTAATTGTTCTTCTTCTTCCAGAAGGGGGATGAGTTTTGCGGTTTCTTCTTCGGGCAGGATTGCAAAGAGGTCGGTTCGGTCATCAGGAGACATTTCATTCAATATTTCTTTTTTCTTCTCAGCGGAGATTACATTGAGCAGTTCGATCATCTGATCTTCTTTCAGGAATTCAAAGATGTCGGCGGCGAATTTGGTGTCGACCGCGTTGAAGAGAGTCAGTTGTTCATCCAGGGTCAATTCCTGCCAGATATCGGCGATGTCGGCGGGTTCGAAATATGATGCGACCTTTTTTATCACCCGTTTCTTTTTGCCGGCTATCAGTTCCTTGATTTCAGGAAGAATAAAACGCATGCATTAGTTTATTCCAAAAATCAATGGAGTCAATAGGATGATTCGATTTTGTATTTACAGTTGACAATCTATTTCTCTATGGTATAATTGAATAATGGAGAAAGTCATAAAACGCGACGGCACGGTAGTGGATTTTTCGCCGGAAAAGATTTACACGGCGATTGAAAAGGCATTGAAGGCGACAGGAGAAGACCCTGCACTTGCCAAACCTATCGGTGATGCGGTAATTGATGAGTTGAAGAGGAGATTCGGTTTGTTGAAACCGACGGTTGAAGACATCCAGGATGTTGTGGAACAGGAACTTATCAGACACGAGAAACACAACACCGCCAAAGCGTATATACTCTACCGCCAGCGCCGTGCTTCTTTACGTATGGAAAAGGAGATTCTCGGCATAAAAGATACCTTGAAACTACCTTTGAATAGTCTGCGGATTTTAGAAGCGAGATATTTACGGAGAGACGCCCGTACAGGTAAGATTGAATCCCCCGCCGAAATGTTTCAAAGGGTGGCACATGCCGTTGCCCAGGCCGACGCCAACTATGGTGCGGACAGCAGGGAGAGTGAAGAGCGTTTTTACGGCATCATGGCGAATCTGGAGTTCTTACCGAACTCACCTACCTTGATGAACGCCGGTACAAATCTGGGACAGTTGTCCGCCTGCTTTGTTCTGCCCATAGAAGATTCATTGGTCAGCATCTTTGAGACGTTGAAGAACGCCGCCCTGATCCATCAGTCTGGAGGAGGCACAGGATTTTCATTTTCCCGCATCAGACCAGCCGGTGACCTCGTTAAATCAACAATGGGTGTTGCTTCGGGTCCGCTTTCTTTCATAAAAATTTTTGATCGTGCCACCGAGATAATAAAACAGGGCGGTATGCGTCGCGGTGCAAATATGGCGGTTCTTTCTGTTCATCATCCGGATATCATCGAGTTCATAAGGGCGAAAGAACAGGAGGATGAGCTGAGTAACTTTAACATCTCGGTAGCGGTCACCGATGATTTTATTTCACGGGCGATAAATAATCAGAGTTATGAGTTGATCAATCCAAGAACCGGGAAGGTGGTTAAGGTATTGAATGCACGCGATGTATTTGAACTGATTGTAATCAACGCCTGGAAGAGCGGTGATCCCGGAATGATTTATATCGATGAAGTCAACCGCAGGCACCCCGTAGCAGAGTCGGGGTTGATTGAAGCGACGAATCCCTGCGGAGAAGTGCCGCTTCTGCCTTTTGAGGCATGTAATCTCGGTTCAATAAATCTGGTTAAATGTTTTTCCGGCGGGAATTTTGATTACAAAAAATTGAAAGAGACGGTGGAGACGGCAATACATTTCCTCGATAATGTGATTGATGTCAATCATTATCCTCTTCCTGAAGTGGAGAAGATTACAAAGGCGAACAGAAAGATCGGTCTGGGCGTTATGGGATTTGCCGATTGTTTGATTAAGATGAATATCCCCTACAATTCCCAGGAGGCATTGAATTTCGCCGAAGAACTTATGAGCTTTATTCAGAATGCAGCACGGGAAGCATCCACCGTACTTGGAGAGAAAAGGGGTTCTTTCCCTAATATCGACAAATCTGTTTTTAAAAACAAGGGACCCATGAGAAATGCTACAGTGACTTCAATCGCACCTACCGGTTCGATCAGCACCATTGCAGACGTTTCTTCAGGAATTGAGCCTTTATTCTCGGTGGGATACCTGCGTCACGCCCTGGATACCACCCTGCTGGTCATAAATCCGATGTTCGAAGAGATCGCCAGAAAGAAGGGGGTTTATTCGACTGAGTTGATGTCCCGAATCGTGCGGGAAGGTTCGATCCAGAAGAATTCGGATATTCCTGAAGAGCTGAGGCGGCTCTTTCCGACGGCGCACGACATCACTCCTGATTTCCATATCAGGATGCAGGCGGTGTTCCAGAAATATGTCGACAATGCGGTGAGTAAGACCATTAATCTTCCTTATGACGCGACCCTTGAACACACACGTTCGGTCTTTCTCCTGGCGCACAAGTTGAAGTGCAAGGGAATCACCATCTATCGCTACGGCAGTAAGAAAAGACAGGCACTTGAACACAGTGCCGGAGATTATCGCACTGGATGTGCCGCAGGCGTATGCGATTATTAAAGAAAGAAGTTTAAAAGGAACAAAATATGAAATGGTTGACGACGAGAAGAATCAGCACCTTCACCGACAAACCATATGCAGGGAATCCTGCATGGGTGGTCACCGGTGCGGATAAGACGGAGAGCGAAAAGAAGCTTATAAAGCTGGCGAGTGAATTGAATCCTCTTTCAGATACTGTTTTTGTCTTTCCTGAGAAGGAGGGTGTTGATGTTTCCCTGCGTTTTTTCAGCCAGCTGGAAGAGATCAGTTTTTCCGGACACGGGACGATCGCTGCGTATCTCGGTGTTGAAGGAGAAAGTTTTTTCAAACTGACCGAGCCGATCACCCTGGTACGGCAGAAGACAAAAGCCGGGGTGCAGCATATCGAGTTGAGGGTGAAAGAGAAGAAGATCCAGCGGGTTACGGTATCTTTACCTCAGCCGCAGTTCATCAGTGTTCCCCTTGATATAAAGCAGATTGCGAGATCACTCAGCATCCCGCCGGTCAACATCATCGACAGTAAATTTCCGCTCGGAGTGGTCGCGCTGTCCGGAAGTACGGATATCATCGTACCGGTCGACAATTGTGATACCCTGTTAAATATTACACCCAATTTTCCACTTATGAAAAGTTATTGCGACCGTTTCCATATGACCGGCGTCGTGGTCTATTGTTTTGAGACGATGGAGAAAGACAACACAGCGCATATGCGCCATTTCGCACCTGCGGTCGGCATCAATGAAGACCCTGTTTCCGGAGCGGCGAGCGCCGGTCTGGGTTGCTATTTTATTCAGAACCGTATCGTCCCGATTGAGGAGACCACACGGATCATCATTGAACAGGGATATGCAATGCAACGGCCCGGTAAGGTTTATGTTCATGTCCATACGTTGAAGAATCAGATAATGAAGGTGACGTTCGGAGGGCAGGGGATTGTTACATTTGAAGGCAGAACCATGCTGCCCGATGAATAGATAATCGGTGCTTGTCACGCCTTGGATGTGACTCAAGAACCGGTTGTAAGGGGAGATTTGAAGTTCAAAGAAGATCTGACCCCATTGTGATTCTTGACAGGGCGATGATCGTGGATATAATTGCCTATGCGCGATATATGGGAAAGTAGAACTTCCTTTATTCTTGCATCCATAGGTTCAGCAATCGGTCTGGGTAATATCTGGCGCTTCCCATATGTATGTTATGCGAACGGAGGAGGCGCATTTTTAATTCCCTATCTTATTGCATTGCTGACCGCAGGTATTCCTTTAATGATTCTCGAATTTTCTTTAGGACACAGGATTTCAAAGCCGGCGCCGATTGCCCTCGGCAGTATCAAGAAGGGCTTTGAGGTTTTAGGCTGGTTCGCTCTGCTTATCGGGTTCGGTATCGTCACTTATTACGCCGTGGTGATGGGCTGGTGTTTCAATTACCTCGGTTTTTCGTTTAATTTCGCATGGGGACAGGATACACAGACATTTTTCTTTAATCAATTTTTGAAATTGTCCGAATCACCCATGCAGGTCGGCGGTGTCCAGTGGTTGATTGTCCTGGGACTTGTATTGACCTGGATATTCGTGATCGCCGCGATATGGAAAGGTCCGAAAACAGTTGGAAAGGTCGTCTATTTCACAGTCACTATTCCCTGGTTGATTCTCATCGTACTGGTGGTCAGGGGGATTACACTGCCCGGAGCACTTGAAGGATTGAAATATTATCTCACGCCCCAATTTAACGCCCTTCTTAATTATAAGGTATGGCTTGCCGCCTATTCCCAGGTCTTCTTTTCACTGACGATCGGGTTCGGTGTGCAGATAACCTATGCGAGTTTCCTGCCGGAAAAGGCGGACGTCGTGAACAACGCATTCCTGGTCAGTTTCGCCAACAACGCCACTTCTTTTGTCGGAGGTTTTGCAGTATTCTCAGTGCTCGGATACTACGCCCAGCAGACCGGTTTACCGGTGTCAGAAGTGGTGAAGTCCGGTCCTCACCTTGCATTTGTCACTTATCCGACGATCATCAGTATGCTTCCTTTTGCCGGCAGTATATTCGGAATTCTGTTCTTCCTTATGCTGCTCACCCTGGGTATTGATTCGGCCTTTTCCTTGGTTGAGGCGGGCGCCGCTTCGATCATTGACAAATTCAAATTGAAAAGAGTCCATGTAAATATCGGCTTTGGAATCATCGCGCTGTTTATCGGTATACTTTATACAACGAGAAGCGGTCTGTACTGGCTTGATATCGTGGATTACTTTATGAACAATTACGGCCTGCTGGTCGTCGGTCTATTGCAGTGTATCGCAATCGGCTGGTTTTATAATCATCGGGAACTTCGGGAATACGCCAACAGTAAATCGGATTTCACAATCGGCTCCTGGTGGGATTTTTGTATTAAATATCTCACCCCTCTTGTGGTCGGAATTCTCTTTATAACCAATGTTGTAGAGCGGGTGAAAGAGTCATACGGCGGCTATTCCCGTCTTGCTGAATTCCTCGGCGGCTGGCTTGTTTTGATCGTTTTCATCACCGCGGCGGTAATCCTATATAAAATGAAGAGGAGAGAATAATGCCTTTTTCCGCATGGATAATGTTGATAATCACCAGTGTGATTCTTTTCGGCGGAATTGTTCTGTGTCTTTTAAAGATCAGAAGGAAATAAAATAATAAGGAATACGGTTTTGTAGGAAAGGAGTTGTTATGAAGATAAAATTTTTCGGCCATGCATCGTTTTTAATCACATCGGAGAACGGCGTAAGAATCATCACTGACCCTTATAAACCCGGCTGTTTTGACGGCGGAATAAAATACGACAAGATTACTGAAGAAGCCGACATCGTGACGATTTCCCATGAACATGACGACCATAATGAAACGGATATAAACGGTGCTCCTGTTTTTGTCAGAGGTGCGGGAGCTCAGGATGTCAAAGGCATAAAGATTAAAGGGGTGGAGTTCTTCCATGATGAAAGCGGCGGCAAAGAACGCGGCAAGAATACGGTTTTTAATATGGAGATCGACGGTATGAATGTTGTACATCTTGGTGACCTCGGTCATAAACTGAGTTCCGGGGATGTGGATAAAATAGGTAATGTCGACGTCCTTCTTGTTCCGGTGGGAGGTTATTTCACGATCGACGCCGCTGCAGCCGATGAAGTCATTGCTCTTTTGAAACCGAAGGTCGTTATCCCCATGCACTTCAAGACGGAGAAATGCGGTTTTCCCATCGCCGGGATAGATGATTACATTAAAGATAAAGAGGTCAAGAGAGTAGACGGAGAATTTGAAATAAAGAAGGAAGATCTTCCGATAGATACATCGATTTATCTGCTCAATCCGACCAAGTAAACAAAAATATTCATTCAAAAGACATAACTAAAAGGAGGTTTGATGAGGGAGATTGAATATAACACGATAGTTGATACAGTCGCCCGTCTCTGCATGGAAGCGAACTATTTTCTGGGTGATGATGTCGTGAACGCCCTGAAACAAGCACTTACAAAAGAAGAATCAGAGGCAGGAAAGAATATACTGAATCAACTGCTTAAGAACGCCGAGATTGCAAAGACGGAGAAGATTCCGATCTGTCAGGATTGCGGTTTTGCCGTGGTCTTTGTCGAACTCGGCGAAGAGGTTTTCGTCAAAGGGAATCTATTCAATGCGATCAAAGATGGAGTGAGTAAGGGGTATACAGACGGTTATCTGCGGAAATCAATAGTCGCCGATCCGGTCCGTGGTAAAAACACCGGCGACAACACCCCGCCGATCGTGCATACGACATTCGTCCCCGGGGATAAGATTAAAATCACCGTGGCGCCGAAAGGCGGCGGCAGTGAAAATATGAGTGAAGTAAAGATGATGAAACCGGCTGACGGCATTGAAGGCGTCAAAAACTTCGTCGTGGACCGTGTGATGCGTTCGAGCTCGAACCCGTGTCCACCCACGGTCATCGGCGTCGGAATCGGAGGCACTTTTGAACATGTCGCCTTTTTGGCGAAAAAAGCCCTTCTGCGTGATATCGGACAGCGCCATCCTGATCCTTTTTATGCGGACGTCGAACGTGAACTGCTCGAGAGAATAAACAGTTTGGGAATCGGACCGATGGGACTCGGCGGTAGAACCACGGCACTCGATGTATTCATCGAGGTGCATCCACGACACATCGCTTCATTTCCGGTCGCGGTTAATACAAATTGCCATGCCGCTCGACATAAAAGCGCCGTTATATAAGGAGGTAATATGGCTGAACCAATTAGATTAAAGACACCCCTGACCGACGAGGATGTTGTAAAACTCAAGATAGGTGATAGTGTACTGCTGAGCGGTAAGATTTTGACCGGCAGGGATGCCGCCCACAAAAGACTTTATGAACTCGCCACCAAAGGTGAAGCTCTGCCGATTGAGATTAAAGGACAGATAATATATTATGTGGGACCGGCTCCGGCGAAACCCGGCTATGTAATCGGCCCGGCAGGCCCCACGACCTCATATAGAATGGACCCGTATGCGCCTCTTTTGATTAAGATGGGACTTAAAGGGATGATTGGAAAAGGGGTTCGTTCCAAAGAAGTGCGTGATGCGATGAAAGAGCACAAAGCAGTGTACTTCGCCGCAACCGGCGGGGCGGCTGCGTTGATTTCCAAAAACATCAAAGCCGTGAAGATCATCGCTTATGAAGATCTGGGAACAGAGGCGATAAGAGAACTCGAAGTTGAAGATTTTCCGGTGATCGTCGCCAATGATGCACACGGTGGAGACCTTTACGAAGAAGGTATAAAAAAGTTCAGGCGCTGATATTCTATTTAAGTACAGGAAGATACGAAAGCATAAAGATGAGGTAAGCTCCGAAGAGATAGAGCATTAAGAAATAGAACCACTCTTTCAGTTCCTTTGCAAAGACGGTGTAAAGAAGCGTCGTTGTTGAAAATATAATCGCACCGACAAACAAGCGGGGGATAAACAGGGCGTAGACCAGATATGATGACCCGATAATTAATCCGATGGGTAAACGGATTAATTCTCCTCCATTTTGTCGGGTCAATAAGGCGGGGATGGTTATGACCCCGGCTTTTTTGTCACCGGGAATATCCTGAATATCCTTGGCGATGAAACCGAGTGTTATTCCGATGATTGTCGGTACTAATATTGAATGGGGTATTTTATTGAGTGCTTTGGTACCGGTTATTATGGAATACCCGATTCCCATGGCAAGGACCGCAGCAACAGCAAGCACAAAACTTGATATTATCGGTATCCGTTTTAAACGGACCGGCGGGACAGAATATAATATACTGATTGCAATCAGGGTGAACATAATAAGGAATGAGACAAAACTGATCGTCAGTGCAAGGATGAATGAAAGGCACGTAATAACGATCGTCCACAATAGATAGTAATCGGGTGCAAGACCTTTGATAAGCGGGTTGTGGTGTCTTGTGAGTTCGTCGCCATCCCTGTCGAAGAAGTCGTTTATTGACGCTGCACCCTGGAAACCGAAGGCAAGGCTGAGCCAGATTATTACGATTCCCAGTTTATCAAATAGAAAGGGAAATTGTCCTTTTACCGTGACTCCGGCTTGATGCAGGGATAGGAGAAGTCCGAATAAGCCGAGACCGCCGTAAAAGAGCGCCCGTTCAGGCCGTAAAGACGACAGAATCAGTTTAAATTTCTTTTTATCGATAAGATAGTAATAAAGCATTGAAGTGATTACCAGCAGGAGCAAAAATATTGCGGCGAATTTTTGTGTATCCGAATATAATATCCCTCCGGTGATATATACATCTTCAGGTCTGTCAGCTGCGATGATCGTAGGCAAACCTCCGAATATGATGATGGTAAAATAGGTGATGAAGAAGGTAAGTATCGATAATAAGATTCTTCTTTTTTTAAAAAAGAGATAGAGCGAAATCATCAAACAGATCAGGAAAAAGATTATCCGCTGGCCAGGAGAACCGCCGTATTCTGTTATGGAGACGAACGGGTTCAGACTGTTAATGAGATATGGTCCGATACGGAGGGGATAGGTGATCGCGTAACCGCCGCCGATAATCCAGTCAATGAGCGGAACCAGGATGATAATACCGAAACCGAAGGAAAAGGTTTTGGTGACATCATCTATTTTAAGACCGTTGACCAGCGAAGTGATGATGACAAGCAGAAGAAAGAGTGAAAGATAGAATGAAGGATAATGGATGAAGTAGAGCACGATCGCCTTATATGAAAACGGCAGGTAACCGATGGTGTGGGCGGCTTCGAATATTCCTTCAAAGAAGACCCTTACGAATATCCAGGCGAAGATGATCAAAAAGGTGTTCTTGAGGCTCTGGGATTCGAGCTTTTTCAGAAATTTTGTAATGCCTTCCATATTTCCTTTGCTATGATCTTTGCAAGTTTCTCATGGCTGATTCCTGCGACAGGATATTCGTTATCAGCGATTATTACAACGGTATCCGCTGTTTTCTTTTCAACCCACTCGACAGTCAATAACGGAAATTCTTTTTTTATTGATGACAGGAGGTATTTTATCCGTCCGCAATTTTTACATCCTTCAGGAATGATTACCGTAATTGTTTGCGGCTTTTTAATGAACTCCAGAAATTTCGAGAATTGATTGTTTTCAATGACCATATTATACCTGGAAATATATATCAAGGGGACTTTTTGAGGCACGCCGAACGACCGGCTGATGCGGGATAAAACCGTTTCGCCTTCGGTTGCAATGTCGTGTTTAATTATCTGCAGATTATATATGGGTGAAAGTAAAGAGGTGATACTGTCGAGTACGGCGGGGGTTTCCTTTTTGTAGAATATTTCCAATGCTAAAGCAGGCCTTTTGCCCTGGGACAGAATTTCATCAGCCATACGGGCGAGTCGACTGTGTTCAGGCCCCTCATGCTTTATCGGCAGATATTCGAATGTTCCGTCTGCTAAATCCAACATTGTAATATAGCCCGTCTTGACGGGGACGATATGGTCGGATACAGTCTCCAGGGATTCAAAGGGTGCCACGATGAACAGATTATCTTTCCGGAATTTTTTCAATCGCTTCAACAGCGATCTGTCGGTCGTCGAAACAATATAGTATTCCGCTTTATTCTCGAAAAAATTGTCTGCCAGAACGGTGTGTGTGGAAGTGTAAAGAATTTTTTTGTCCTTGAAGGTTTTTATAAAAAAAGACGGGACGATTTTGCAATCCACGGATACCATGGGGGTTTTCAGGTGTAGTTTTTTGATTTCTGTAAGAAGGTTGCTTTCTCTGTCTCCGATACCCAGGGCATCATATCCTGCTTCATCCAGGATTTTCAAGAACACCGTATCATACTCCACCATTCCGGTCAGGTAATTACCGATATCGACTTTTAATCCTTCTTTATTCTGGAGAATATAGGCGCAACGGGTGAGCCCACCCGGCACCCCGGGACAACACGGTCTAATATTACCGTTGAAGTTGGTGGTAAAGTAGGCCTTGGGAATATTTATTATCCCAAGGCCTACCAGGAAGATAATCGTCATTACTATTTTATCAAGATGAATTTCCGGGAGAGATTGATTTCATCGGATGAAATAATGATGAAGTAAATTCCCGGCGGGATGCGGTTTGTCTCCCAGGAGATATTATGTTCACCCGCCGACAGTTCATTGTTCACGAGTGTCGTGACATTACGACCTGAAACATCATAGACGTCGACTTTCACGGACTGTTTTTTATTTATAGAAAATTTGATGCGGGCGTTTTCTCCCACAGGGGTGACATTGAACCAGCTTCGTGGAGACGGATTTCCTTCATTCTCTTTGACCCCGATCGGCGAGAAACAACCGGTTAAACAGAGGGCGAAATGTTGCGGTCCATTGGGAACATTGTATCCTTTGACCGTTATTGTATAGTTTCCTGTCGCCGGTGTGTTTCTGCGGACACATTCTACTGTATTGAGACGATCATAACTGCCGCCGGTTGTCGACTGTCCACCGGAAAAGACATTACCGTAGTATGTTTCTCCAGTGGGGGAGTTCACCGTGAGATCGAGGTCGTTGACGATCGCCGGGTTTGCATTGACGGCTCCTCCGATATCGGACCAGACAAGAACAATCTCAAGCGGTTCAGCGTTGTTGTCCACGTTATAGGTGTAGATTACACTATCGTTGGTGTTTATTCCGTCATGTTCTGCAATACGTAATTCTCTTTGATCGCCGGCGAAATATAGGGCGTTATCGAGAAGCAGTCGACCCCACCCTTCATCATTATTGGGTATATTCGCTGTACCCATATCTACTGCAGAATTGATAAGTGTGGCTTTAAGTAGATCATTAGTCGGGGTGAAGGCGTTGCCTGGTTCTGGTGA
>DRIG01000004.1 GCA_011052815.1 candidate division WOR-3 bacterium
GTACGCATACGATAAAACTTTCCAATCCCAATTTTCAGACTTATGAAAAAAAGATGAAATTCAAACCGGGTGAGACAAAGATACTGGATGTGAAGCTCAGGAAACTGGACGGCTATCTTAAGCTCACCGTAAAACCATGGGCTGATGTCTATATCGACGGGAAGTTTTACGAGACAACCCCGATTGCAAAACCCATTAAACTCTCGGCCGGTGAGCATTACATAAAATTAATAAATCCTTCTTTTAAACCTTTTGAACAGAAGATCACCATTCCGGCGGGGAAGATGTTGAAAAAATATGTTGAATTAATGCCGAAATAGAGGAGGTATTATGGCGAAAAAGATTATTTTATCGCTTGGATGTATTCTGTTGGCGATCTCCCTGGCACAGCATGTTCCGAAAGACTCACTGGAACGGATGCTGGAGTCGGCGAAGGAGTATTATAATAACGGTGAATATGAACGGGCGATAAGTGAGCTGGAAAAAGCCCTTCAATTCTTGAAACAGTTGAAACAGACCGACCAGGTTGAGGCATACAAATACCTGGCATTCAGTTATGTGGCGTTCGGCAACAATGATAAGGCGAAAGAGACATTTAAAAAGGCGCTTCTTCTCAATCCAAAGCTTGAACTGGATCCTGCTACTGTATCACCCAAGATCATCAAGGTTTTTGAAGAAGCAAAGGCGGAGATGAAGACCGAACCGGTCAAACCACCCGTGACTGAACCGACGAAACCGCCCGCAGCGGAAAAAGAGACGGTCGGCGGGGTGAGTAAGTTCAGTGCGAGGTGGCGTTCCTGCTGTTTTCCCGGCTGGGGGCAGTACTATCGAGGAGAGAGCGGTAAGGGTAAAAAATTGATGATTATCGGTGGTATAACAGGAAGTCTGGCGGTATTTTCCACGATTATGAGAGACATTCATCATAACAACTATCTTGATGTTCCGGCGGGGAACGAACAGGAGATGGAGGATGCTTATGCTTCCTATAAGTTCTGGCACAACACCGTGGTCTTCAGTATGGTCTCGTTCCTCGGGGTGTATTTCTATAACATCTATGATATTTTCTTTACAGACATTGAAACAAAGTACTCTTCTTCCGGAGAAAAGAGCGGTTTCTGTTTCGGGTTCTTCGCCGACCGGATTCAATTAGGTTATGAAATTAAGTTTTAAACGGGAGGAAAGATGAATAGAGGGTTGATAATTTTAAGTACCGTCTGTCTTTTAATTCTTTCCTGTATCGAACCCACCCATGACAACAGATATGACCCGGATAATCCTGCAAAGGCATATCTGGCGGGTACGGTCTATGGGTTCGATGATAATGAACTGGACGGTGCGACCGTTTCATTAATCAAGGACAGCGCGGTTGTTTATGAAACCCAGACGAGTAATGGAGGATGGTATGAATTTCAACGGGTGGATCCGGGAATTTATATCCTGGAAGCCGGTGCGAATCTCTATACTCCGGTGCAGATGACAGCCGATCTTCCGGCGGATACCGAAGCGTACATTGATCTATATCTTCAGGAGATCTATTTTGATTTTGAGAATGATGCCGTAGGTGTTGATGAACCAGATGGATTTCACATTGAATCCGGTGAGTGGAGTGTTATGCAGGATCCTGCAGACCCTGAAGACCACTCAGTGCCGAATGTTTATCGAGGTATCGCCGAGCATAATACCGCACCGATCTCCGTTTCGGTTATTGAGGATAATCTCACGGATTTCTCCATTGAAGCGAAATTGAAGATATTTAACGAGACGACATCAAACTGGTCAGCCGGCTTGGTCCTCAGATATCAGAATCCGGCGAATTATTATCTTTTGAGGATTGCCGAAGGTTACATTAAATTGAGTAAAATGGTCAACGGTGCTGAAATATATCTTGCCGAAACCGACACGCTTTTTTTCAACATAGATCAATGGTACTGTCTTTACGCCTGTTTCGAGGGGCAGCACATAAAGATATTCTTTGAGGGAGATCTGTTCTTTGAACTGGATGATGATGCCTTTTCCGACGGTTCGCCGGGACTGTGGGTCCAGAGTTATGACCCGGGAGGCGGTGCAATCATCTACTTCGACGATATAAAACTCTGGCCTTGATTTAAGGAGGTGTTGTTCTCTCTGAATTCACACCGGATTGACGGCTGAGGTGTTACTTTAATGGCGACCTTTTTGATTCATAAAGCGAACGACGAAACCCAGGTGATAAAATTGAAAAAAGACTATGTTACACTGGGACGGCGTAATGATAATGATATCGTGCTTGATGATGTCTTTGTTTCACGGGAACATGCCGAGGTCATAAAGAAAGGTAAGAAGTATATTCTCAAAGACCGCAAAAGCCGTTATGGAACATTCGTCAATGGAGATCGCATCATCGAAGTTACACTCAACTATGGAGATGAAATCCAGCTCGGAAATACAATAATCACCTTTGTTGATGAAAAAAAACTGGACCAGATTCCCGAGCGGAAGACCCCGACGAAGAAGATCGGTGCCCGGATCAACCTGCTGGACAAGATTGAGGAGATCAAACTTCGACTGAATAAAGGTGAAAAGAAAGAGCTTATTTTGAGCTCTTTGAACGAGCTGAAGGCAGGTTTCGCCCTTTACCAGACAAGGCTTGCTGAAGCCGAAAAATCAAAGGAGATTGCCTCCACTTTATGCGAGGTGGGGAATATAATAAATTTTGTATTTGACCTTAATGTGTTGTTGAATCTCCTTATGGATCTTGCACTGAAGATCCTTCAGGCGCGCCGGGGTTTCATAATGTTGTACAACGAGGAGTCAGGTAGTCTGAAGGTGAAGGTCGCACGAAATATGGGTGGAGAACTCGCCGGTGAGGGTGCCAAGGGAATAAGTCAGACGATTGCATGGCAGGCGTTCAAAAGCGGCAAACCCATAACCACCGAGGATGCGACAAAAGACAAACGGTTTATGGCGCAGGAAAGCGTCATCAGTTATGCGATCGGTTCGGTCATCTGTGTACCTCTCATTTCCAAGGATCGGGGGAATATCGGCGTTATGTATCTTGATAACCCCGTGACCCAGAAGCAGTTCCACGCGGGAGATATCCAGTTTATGACGTCGTTTGCGAATCAGGCGGCGATCGCCATAGAGAACGCCCAGCTCTACGAAAAGATAAAAGAAGAGGAGAAGATCCGGGCGCGTCTCCAGCGTTTCTTCTCTCCGGCGGTTGTTAAGAAGATTATGTCGGAAGAAGGTGCTGTGGCGCTCGGCGGAGAGAATCGAACAGCCACAATACTTTTCTGTGATATCCGCGGTTACACGTCACTGGTCGAGAAGATTGATACGCTCATCGCGGTGGAGATTCTCAATGATTTTTTAAGTAGTATGACCGAAGAGGTCTTTCTTCAGGAGGGGACTCTTGATAAGTACATCGGAGATTGTGTTATGGCGATTTTCGGAGCTCCGGTTTCCCATCCTGATGATCCGTTGCGCGCGATAAAAGCCGCCCTCGGTATGAAAGAACGTGTGCATCAATTGAAGGAGACCTGGCGGAAGAAATTGAAGATTCCTGAGGTGGAATCTTTTGAGATCGGTATCGGTATTCATACTGGAGAGGTGATCGCCGGGAATGTGGGAAATATCAATCGTATGGAGTATACAGTCGTATCGACGGCGGTTAATCTGGCTTCCCGACTTGAAAATGCAGCGGGACGGGGGCAGATATTGATAAGCCATGCGACTTATGAACCGACTAAAGAATTCATAAACGCCAAAAAGCTATCACCGGTTAAACTGAAGAATATCAGCAGACCGGTTCAGGTGTACGAGGTCCTCGGGCTCAAATAAGATTACAGACCTGATCTCTGTTAACGAAACTTGACAAATGCTTTTTAATTGATATTATTCTTTATATGCTTTTATTATACCTGATAAGCCAGGTCGTCACCCAGATCAACGGAGGAGAGGTGATGATCACCAATCTGCCAGAGACCGCTGAGATCGAGGCGTGTACGCCGGTGGATACCCCGCTTGTCTGTAATGAATACGACCGGATCATCGCCTATTACTGCGACCTCTATTGTATTGATCCGGCGCTCGTCAAGGTACTTATTGAAAAGGAGTCTGAGTTCAATCCCAATGCGGTTTCCCGGAGCGGTGCGATAGGTCTTATGCAGTTGATGCCCGAGACCGCTGAGATGCTCGGAGTCAAGGATCCCTATAATCCCTGGGATAATATCGAGGGCGGGGTGAAGTTTCTGCGGACTCTTTTTGATATGTTTGACGGCGACCTTGAGCTGACCCTCGCCGCATATCATGCCGGTCCCGGACTTGTAAAGCGTTTGAATCGGGTGCCGCCGATTCCTGAGACCGTGGAGTATGTGGATTACATCATTTCAAGATACACCCCGGCGCAGAGGACGAGTTATTTGAAGCTTACCTTTACCGAAGAAGGGGTGCCCCTCATCACCAACAGACCTAAGTAGTACTCTGAAATAATTTCTATTTTTTTCTGGCGATGATACCGATCGAAAGTACTGTATAGAGAAATATTTTTTTTCTCCTCAACCGATTCTGGAGTCTGTAGAACGCTTTTGTCAGACCGCCTGCATAAGCGGGAAACATCGGCAGGATCAACCCGATCTTTTTCAGAAATTCACGCAGGATTTTGTAGAACACGCCGGGTCTTGACCAGTCGCCGTAAAAATGTACCGGTTCGAAATTGAACTTCTTAAGGAGGGTGCTGAGGGAACTGATCGTAAATTGTCTTTCCCATCCTCCGAACCAGAGGTTAAAGAAGATAAGGATATGTTTCAGAAGTGTATATATATGGAACGTCTGGGGCACGTCGACTATCAACAACCCGCCTTTCTTCAATATCCGATGATTCTCCGCCAGGAGTTCGAACGGTGAAACAAAGTGTTCGAGCAATCCCTGGTGAAAGACCAGATCGAACGAATCGCTTTTAAAAGGGCAGCAGCGGGCGTCGGCGAGAATCAGCTTTACTTTATCGTCTTTTACATAAGAACGAATCATATGAAGGCTTTGCCGGGAATAGTCAAGGAGGTATACATCGCCTCCCTTTTCACTCATCTTCAGGCCGTCCCGACCGGTTCCTGCTCCCACCTCCAGTATTTTCTTCCCTTTGATTTCTAAATAATCTTCGATTTCTTCAATTATGTTGGTTACCGGCGGGTAGATCGAACCGGGATCTTTCCCGGCCCAGAACTTATCCCATACCGTGGTTGTCGACTTATCCCTTCCGATTTCTTTTATAAGAATTTCTTCGGCAGCTGATCAATTACGAGCTGGATGGTCGTCCTTCGCGCTTTCGAGTAATTGTTATAACTGGAAAATTCATAGCCGCCTTCATCCTTCGCCAATTCCCTGATCACGGGCAGGGAATGTATATATTTCAGATGCTCTTTGAATTCCGTTTCTTTCTCAATGATCTCCGCGTCAAAACTCTGGCTCCAGACAGTTCCTTTGCGCTTTTTGTACTCATTATATTTACGTGCAAAGTTACCTTTTATCAGTTTCATTATTTTTGATACTGTATACATCTTTCCCGGTTGAATGATCAAATAAAAAGACTCCGGCAGGATTAAGTATGCATAAATTTTATAATTGAGCATATAGCGGTGATAACCGATGGAAAGCAGCAGAAACCGCGCCCAGTGTGGATCATTGAATATCTCCATACAGTCTTTGGTGGTCGTTTCGATGTAGTAGATGGCGCCGGGCTTTATGATTCTTTTTGCCATACTCCTCCTTATTTTAATATTTGTTTCATCGTTTCCTCATCCAGATTTTTTACGATTAAGGTTATAAGATTCAATACATTTTCATAATCTTCGAGGGAGATGATACTTGACCCGGAATGAACATACCGGGAGGGAATGCCTATGGCGAGGGAAGGTACACCGAAGTGCGTCAGATGGATTTGCCCTGTATCATACCCCCCTTTGATTGAAGTGAAATGATACGGAATGTTGTTGAGGTCGGCGAGTTCACAGACGAAGTCTTTTAATTTGGAATGAGGAATCATGGTGCGGTCATAGATCAAGATGCTTACACCGCCCCCGAGTTTTTCGACCGCTTCGCCTTCGTTTCCCGGTGTGTCCCGGCAGATACTTACGTCGAGTGCAAAACCGATGTCCGGTGCGACCGTGTATGCGGATGTTTTCGCACCGCGCAGCCCGACTTCTTCCTGAACCGTACCGACGAGGTATACGGTATTCGGATGCTCGGTGGCGGTGAGGTTGTTGAACAACTCCACTAAAAGGCCGCAGCTGACGCGGTCGTCCCACGCCTTTGCCAGAAGAAGGTCTTTGTTCGCCATCTGCTCGAATTTCGTATCCGGAACAATCGGATCACCGGGTCTGATGCCGAGTTTTTCTTTTATGTCGAAATTTGATGTCGCTCCCACATCGATGTACATATGTTCGATATCAGGAAGTTTTTTACGTTCCTCCGGGGAGAGGTCATGGATCGGCTTCAACCCGATCACTCCGGGGATGAATTCATCTTTTCTCGTCTTTATTTTTACACGTAACCCCGGAAGATTGCCGCTCCACCAGCCGCCTATAGGCAGGAACTTTATGAATCCTTCCTTTGTTATTTCTTTCACCATAAAGCCGATTTCATCCATATGGGCGGCGAACATTATCTTGGGTTTCTCGCTCGTCCCGCTCTTCTTCGCGATGATACTTCCAATCTTATCCTTGGTTAAAGTGATGTGGTCGGCAAAATGCTTTTTAAGAATATCAAACACTTCATCTTCATATCCTGATACACCGAATGCATCAGTTAATTGTTTTAATAATTCAATGCGGTCCATTAAACCTCCTTAATTAAACATCCAGATTCTGTACGTATTTTGCATTTTCTTCAATAAACTGGCGGCGTGGTTCAACCTCTCCGCCCATAAGAATTGAGAAGAGTCTGTCGGCTTCAGCTGCATCTTCCATCGTCACTTTCTTCAAAATACGTTTTTCCGGATCCATGGTGGTCTGCCATAATTGTTGCGGATTCATTTCTCCCAGACCTTTATAGCGTTGAATATCAGGATTTTTTATCTTTGCGGTCTTCAGGAATTTCTGGAGTTCTTCATCCGAATAGAAATACATCTCTTTTTTATTGTTCTTGATTCGATACAGCGGCGGCTGTGCGATATATATGAAGCCGGCGTCGATAAGGTCCTTCATAAATCTGAAGAAAAAAGTCAGGAGCAGGGTCCTGATATGAGCACCGTCGACGTCGGCGTCGGTCATAATCACAATCTTTTTATATCGAACCTTGGAGGCGTCAAAATCATCCTCACCGATTCCGCATCCGATTGCGGAGATCAAGGTTCTTATCTCCGAGTTGCTGAGAATTTTATTCAATCCGCTCTTTTCAACATTCAGAATTTTGCCGCGCAACGGCAGAATAGCCTGGAACTTACGGTCCCTGCCCTGCTTTGCACTGCCCCCTGCCGAATCTCCCTCGACGACGAAGATCTCACATTCATCAGGATTTGTCGAAGAACAATCAGCAAGCTTGCCGGGAAGGGTCTCGCTATCGAGCAGAGATTTTCTTCTTGTCAGTTCACGTGCTTTCTTCGCCGCGAGCCTTGACTTCGCCGCAGCTAGCACCTTGTTTATGATGATATTCGAATAACGGGGGTTCTCTTCCAGAAAAGCCGACAGTTTTTCATTCACCAGGGACTCAACGGCTCCTTTCGCCTCGGGATTGCCGAGCCTTGTCTTGGTCTGTCCCTCGAATTGTGGATTCTTTATCTTTATCGAAACGACGGCGGTCAGTCCTTCACGTGTATCTTCACCCGTGAAACTTAAGTTGTCCTTCAGATGATTATGGCGTCGGGCGTAATCATTCAATGTTCTTGTCAGTGCTTTTTTGAAACCGACCAGATGGGAGCCGCCTTCGTGGGTATTGATGGTATTCGCGTAGGTGAAGATATTTTCCAGGTAGGAATCATTGTATTCAAGGGCGACCTCGATATCGATATCATTCTGCCGCTGGCTGAAATATATCGGTTTATGGAGGCGTGTTCTTCCGGAATCAAGATATTTGACCAGGTCAACCACTCCTCCCTGAGAAAGATATCTTTCTTTTGTGTTTGTCTTCTTGTCTTCAAAATCGATTTTCAGCCCTTTATTCAAAAAAGAGAGTTCTCTCAAGCGCTGTGAAATCAACGCCTTGCTGAATTCTATCTTTTTAAAAATTTGGTTATCGGGTTTAAAAATTATTTTTGTGCCGGTCTTTTTGGTTCTGCCGATCGCCTTGACTTTATCATCGGGTTTGCCGCGTTTGTAACTTTGATAAAAGATTTTGCCGTCCCGATAGACCTCGACCTTGAGGTATTCACACAGGGCGTTGACGACCGACACCCCGACGCCGTGCAGACCACCGCTGATACTGTAGACCTTGTCATCGAACTTACCGCCGGCGTGCAGGGTGGTCATTACGACCTCTAATGCCGATTTTTTCTGCACCGGGTGTATATCCGTGGGGATACCCCGTCCGTTGTCTTCGATTTCGACGACTTCGCCGTCGATACGAACGGTTATATGGTCGCAGTATCCCGCTAAGGCTTCATCTATTCCGTTGTCGACGACTTCAAAAATCAGATGGTGCAGTCCTCTTATTCCGACATCGCCGATATACATCGCGGGCCTTCTGCGCACCGCCTCCAGTCCTTTCAGTATCTGAATCTTTGAAGCGTCGTAAATTTCCGAAGAGTTTTTCTGCTTTATCTTCTTTTTGTCGCGGGTTTCCTCCTTATTTTTCATCTTTTCTCCCTTTGATTGACGATGCTGAATTTAATATCTTTTAATCTTACATTATATTTCCTTAATTTTCTTATTATCATATCTTTCATCAAAAACAACTGACTTTTCCATAAGGGATTGTCGACTTCAACAAAGAGATTATTTGCATCAACCCCGACCGCCCTTGTATGTTGAGCGATCTTTTTCCCCACTATCTTCGACCACTGTTCGATGATCTGCCAGTTCTTGATTCCTTCATCGATCTTCACGTCCTTGAGCACCTCGGATAATATTGTATTGATCTTACGCGGAAACTTCAATCTGTCCTTTCTTTACTGAAAATACCCTGCAGGCACTGCCTTCTTTGCGTATGAACCGCGGAGCCTGGGTGCTTGCGTAGAAGATCTGCCCTTTCAGTAGATTCAAAAAAGTTTCTTTCTTTACAGTGTCGAGTTCTGCACCTGCTTCGTCGAGCAGAAGGACCGGCCGGCTCTTTGTTTTTCTGTATAACATTTCTGATTCGGCTAATTTCAGCGAAATCGCCGCAGCCCGTTCTTCTCCTTCTGATGCATAATGTTTCAGGGGATGACCGTTGGTGAAGAACAGAAGGTCGTCGCGGTGCGGTCCTACGAGCGTATGACCGAAAATCAGTTCTTTCTCCCGTACTCTTTTGAGAACGGTATGGTCCAGTCTCATCTCCGGACAGGTGCTGTGATATCGAAGAGTGAATTTTTTCATACCGAATTCGCTGCTGAATTTTATGATATCCTCCTTCAATTCAGAGATCTTCTTTTCACGTTCACGATAGATCTCATTCCCGATCTTTATCATCTGTTCATCAAACAATTCCAGCAGGTCGAGCTTGCCGTTGTCGTGCGCCGATTGGAGAATTTTATTACGCTGACGCAATATCTTTCGATATTCAATCAGGTTGTCAAGATAGGCGGGTGAAATTTTCGCAATAGCCCAGTCCAGAAACGCCCGTCTCTTTGACGGAGCACCCCGCACAATCCACAGATCCTCGATCGACAGGAGTGTAATTCCGAGCCAGCCTATAAATTCACTCAACCGGCGGACTTCATTTCCCTGGAGCACTAACTTCTTTTTATTTCCATCCAGATAAAGAAACGCATTTTTTTCCTCTGTCTCGGCGTCGATTCTCAAGAACTGTTTTCCGCTGCAGATGAGATTCTTTTCATCCCTCGCCCGAAATGAAGACGCCAACCCGACATAGAATATCGCTTCCAGGAGATTGGTTTTACCGGCACCGTTTTCACCGATTATGAAGTTGTAGTCATCTGCAAAATGTAGTTCACCGTCGACCAGATTCCGGAACCCCTGATAATTAATGCGCTTAAGTGCCATTAAGTTAGTTTTCTCCGTTAATATTATACGCCTTTCCGTCGAAAAGTCAAGAGTATTAAGGGGTGGAAAAATAAGGATTTTCCGACGCCGATAACAATTCAAAGAACGGTTTGACCTCTTTTTCGTTGTTTATTGCAATGCCGAACTTCGGAATGAATCGCAGGTATCCGAAGCCCGCTTTTAATTCAAGTTTCAACTCACAACCGGCGGAATAGGTCTCTGTTCCGCTGCCGGAGACCGCGCAGTCGAAAAAGAGGGCGGCGAAAAGGTCTTCCAGATAAAAATTTGGATTCCACAATCCCCATCTCAAGCCTATAAGCTTGTGGGTGTATTCGATACGCGAAATGATCCCTTTCGTCATGGGCAGTGGTCCGCAGCCCCTGACCATTATCTCGGCGGTATCAGGATTGTCTTCGTCTGAAAATGCGAGAGCCGACCAGCTTAATTCACTTCGTTTAATTAACTCTTTGATACCGACGGTGACGAACCAGCCGTTTCGGTCGACGCTTGAATTCCAGGTTTCTCTTTCAAGGGGACAGATGAGTCTGATGCTCAGAATAGTGTAAGGCCAGGAGAATCCGAGGGCGGCTCCAGGAGCAAGCGTCTTTCTTGTGAAACCGTCGAACGACTTCGTGTTGATAGAGATCGTCAATCTGTTCAATCCGCTGCGTAATTTCCTCAGGAGCGGATACCTGATGTAACAGGATATTGAATTATCATATTCATAAGTGGAATTCAACAGCAGCGGAGTGAAGAAGCGTGAATGCCACTGCATCATCAAGACGGATCGGTTGTCGTTCAGAGAATGACTGTAGTATGTAGTATAAAAGTTTTCGTTTGTTGCGTCACCGCCGAACAGCAGGCAGCCGAAATTCCACTCCCGGAGATTTATATCAGCCGGTAATATAAAAGGAATGCGCCCTGCCGGAGCAAGGGTTTTCAAGACATCGAGGTAATTTCCCTGTTCAACTGTGCGGGGAAACTCCGTCGGTTTTGATGTCGGTGGAGATCGGGGGATCGTATAAGGCGTCGGCTGAGAAACTCTTTTATAGATATCATAACCATTGTCATTCAAAGCAGTATAATAGAGAATATTTTCATTACTGGACTTCACCGCTGCAGTGTTGAACCCTTTTTCCGTTTCGCACCATAACATCGGTTCTTCTTTAGCGAGGGATATTTTGTAGATTCCCTGTCCTTTCCCGAAATTCGCCGTGAAGACCAACCAATCAGGTTCCTCGAAATAGAGGGGGCTCTCCACCCACGGTGTCTTCAAGACGGGGATAAGCTTTTTCTTTTGAAGATTGAGGATATAAAGGTCCCTGTTTTCATATCTATCGGCCGCGGCGGCGGCGACCATTCCGCTGTCCGCCACCAATTCGTAGATCAGGTAATCACTTTCCCATACCTTTTTATGTTCTCCGCCGGTAAAGAGCCATAGTTCTGAACCGGTTTTATGTTTTTTATCTTTGCTGTACAGAATGGTGTCGTCCGAAAGAATGCAGAATGCCCTTATCTCGGCGGAGAAGAGGAGCTCTTCATCACCGTTCAGGAGATTCCGTTTATGGAGAAGAGCGGTTCTGCCGAAGCCGTTGAATGATACATTCGCAAATCCCGGATTCAACTCAGAGGTCGTATAGTAAAGATGGTCTTTATGTACTTTCAGCGGATTCACCACCGGACTGTTGAGGGTGACGAGTGTCTTTTCTCCACCTGTAGAGGGCGACAATTCGATTATCCGATACAAATTTCTGGAAAAGAAGGCGTTATATTTTACCTGCTCACTCCTGACATAATAGAGATTTTCTCCATCGGATATCAAAGAAAGAATATATCCTCTGATGTGGGTTATCCTTTCTCCGTCGACCTTCCATTCTTTGAAACGTTCTTCTTCGTATGCGCGCCATTCAGCGAAGAGTGCGGGGAACGAGCCGCCGTATACCTTCTTTGCAGCGTGGTCCAGTCCGAGACAGGGAAAGATTGCGGAAAGCGGCGCCCAGAAATATGAGCCATAGGCGGCGAAGAATCTGCGGAATGATTCTCTGCCGTAGCGTTTTGAGAGAAATTGAAAGAACTCACCGCCGTAAAGATAATAACCGTCATATGGAAATTCCAGAGGTGAATTTGTCGCCTCGATAATGGAAGGAAAACTCTTTGCATGAACCCGTGCTCCGATATAATTATCAAAGAAACCGCTGTTCAACCTTCCTTCATAAGGTGAAATATCCGATTCACTGAATACCGTGATTCCTTCAATGAGCCAGAGCGGGGAATAGATATTTGCCTGGAATGGAGCGCCGAATAAAGCGGTGAGTATCCGGGCAGCACCCTCTGTCTTTGTGAGATGGCTGATATGGGTATTTTCATGGAGTGATACGGTTCTGAACCAGTCTTCAGTCCCTTCCAAGTAATGATTCATCCCTGGCGGATATGTGAAGATATGAAAATTATAGAGGAGGGGATCGGCGAACCCGTTGCTCAACATTCCCGCATCTTCGATCACAAGCGGTATATTTCTTGTTCTGTTCCCGGTCAGGTCGACGATCGTATTATGATAATACTCAAGATTTTCAAGAGTCTGTATCGCCTCTTGAATATAGGCGGGTTTATAGATCACGGTGTAGTGTTCACTCTTCAGTGTTTCCCAGTTGAACCAGTTTATCAACAGGATGGAGATCAGCGCCATAGTGAATTATAATTACGGCGCGGTGAATTGCAAGGGATGAACTTTGACCCGGAGGGGGATTATTTCCTTCTGAATTGATGGGCGGGGATGCCGAGGATATCCCGGTATTTTGAAATCGTGCGGCGTGAAATGATAATTCCCTGCCGACTCAATTTCTTGGCGATCTGGGTGTCGGAAAGCGGAGATGATTTATCTTCGTTTTCGATGATCTCCTTTATCTTCTTATAGATTATGCGTTTATCAGTATGTCCGACTGCAGCGGTGAAGAAGAACTTCAATTTATGAATACCCCGCGGCGATTCCAGATATTTGTTGGCGAGGGCCCTGGAGATCGTCGACGGATTGACGTCGAGACGTTTGGCGAATTCGGTCATGGTCATAGGTTTTAAATAGTTGTCGCCTTTTTCAAAGAACTCACGCTGATATTCCAGAATGCCGTTTATTATGCGTGTCAGGGTTTTCCGACGTTGTTCTATCGCGATGATCAAATTTTGGGCGGAGCGCATCCGTTGTTTTATGAAGTCCAGCTCTTCTTTATTCACATTTGTCTGGTCCTTCAACATCGCGAGGTATTGTTTCTTTATTCTGATGCGCGGCGTGGTTTCATCCTGCAGGCTGGCGCACAATTTATTGTCGTGCCAGCGGATGATGAAATCGGGTGAGACATAGCCCAGCGGAACATTCGAATATCTCCAGCCTGGTTTTGGATCCAGCTTCATGATGGTGTTTCTCGCTTCCTGAAAACGTTTTTCATCAATATTCAATCTCTTCATTATCTCTGCGGGATGGTTCACCTTGAGTTCTTTTAAATAGTCCTTAACCAGAATATATTCGATGGAGTCCCTGCCGTAACCTTTATGCTCCAGTTGAATGAGAAGCGGTTCCTTTGCTTCACGCCAGGCGCAGCCGATGGGCTCAAAGTGCTGAATTTTTTTGATTATTCTCACCACATCCTCGACGGCGTATTCATCGCCGCTGAGTTCCTCGGGTGTGGCGGCGAGATAGCCGTCCTCCTCGATGTTGGAGATGATCAGTTCCGCGATATCCAGGTCCTTACCGGTGAATTCGTTTTTCGCCTGCTTCATCAAAATGTCGTATAACCGTTCTCCTTCAGCAGGTACATTATCCAGGGCGTCGAATTGATTTTCATCCGAGGTGTAGACGATATTTATCTCCTCTGAAAAGAGTTCGGGGATACTGAGTTCGTTGTCTTCTTTTTCCTGCTCTTTTTTCTCCTGAGCGGTTTCCGAGGGATTTGTCTCTTCGTTCTCTTCACCGGCTTCGGGCGGTGTCTCTTCAAGGAGGGGATTCGATTCCAGCTCATGTCGGATATATGTTTCAAGTTCGACATTGGGGAGTTCGATGAGTTTCAGATAATAGACCAATGTCGGCAGAAGATACTGTTTTAATTCCGGCTTGTGCTGCAGTTCATGCTTTCGTTTGTTCATACTCATCTTATTATAACGGGAAAGTGTCTTGATGTCAAGTTATCCCACTACCTAATGGGATGGGGATAAATTTTTATTCAAGCACAAGGATGGTCACCGCCGGAGAGTGGAGTTTCAGATTTTTTTCGGTCACGGCAGAGGCGGTTATTTTGTGTTCACCCGGAACCAGTCGCCAGGTGATGGAATAAGGGGATGCGGCTGACCCCACCTTTTCATTATCGACGAACCAGGTGACTTCTTTAAGTTTATGAGAGGTGCGGACTCTAAATCTAAGTGACTGATATTCTTTCCTGAGAACAGGGTCGATCTTAAAGATGTCTCCGTCATCGGGAAAGGAAATTGTAAATTCCCGGTCTTCTTCTTTTGAGACCTCAAGATATCCGACCGCACTATCGGCGATGACGCCTTCATTATGAATCCGGCATGAGTCGGTCGGTTCGGTTCCTTTTATGAATATTTCAGACATTCTGTTCTTACAGTATTCTGCCGCAAGCCTGCCTGAGACCGCACAGATCTCTTTGAACACGATATTTTTGGGCTTCGGTATTCTGCGTGGCGGTTCTTTTCGGTGGAGTGTAAGTATGATGTCCCTGAAGATCGGTCCCGCACCGGTGATACCGGAGACATGGTGCATGGGACTGCCGTCGAAATTCCCCACCCAGACGCCGACCAGATATTTATCAGTGAATCCCACACACCAGTTATCCCGGAAATCTTTGGAAGTGCCGGTCTTCGCCGCGCAGAAAAAAGGAAAATTCAGGGAACTGTATTCGCCGAATGCAGGGCTGCGGGCGCTGTTGTCACTCAGTATATCAGAGATGATGTACGCTATCTCCGGTGAAAAGACCCTTTCGGGCTCGGCTTCTGGTTTGTATCTTTGTCCGTCGATACTCAGAAGCGCGCGGGTCTTCAGATAAACTCCGTTGCGGCTGAAGACCGAATAGGCACGCGTCAATTCGAGGAGTGTCACCTCGCCGTTTCCAAGCGTCAATCCCACGCCGTAGTACAGAGGTGATTTTTTGAGATTTTTGAACCCCAGTTTTTTGAGCCGCTCCAGCAGTCTTGCTGCACCGAACTCTCCGCAGACCCGGACCGCGGGGATGTTATAAGAACAGGCGAGGGCGGTGCGCAGTCTGACCATGCCGTGGTATTTTTCGTCATAATTGCGCGGCGTGTAATCGCCGCCGGCAGTGGTTTCATAAGTGGGCAGGTCGGGGATGAGCGTCGCCGCGGTGGCTCCGTTTTCAAGGGCGATTGCATAGGTGAACGGTTTTACAGCTGAACCGGGTTGCCTGAGGGCGCGGACTCCGTCGACCTCTCCGCAGATCAGGGGATTGAAAAAGTCGACCGAGCCGACATACGCCAGTATCTCCATTGTTCTGTTGTCGATGACCATCGCCGCTGCATTCGTGACATTTGCGTCGGTTAATCTTTTTATGTTATTCTTCAGGATCTGTTCTATGGTTTGCTGGATATGCAGGTCCAGCGTGGTCTTCACGACAGCCGGGTCAGGATATCCTTTCTGGATTAACTCTGTACGGATGTATTCACAAAAATGCGGAGCGGAAAAATTGTATTCTTCAGGCACCAGGTCTATCGGCTGGCTCAGGGCATCGGCGTAGGTCAGTGAGTCGATGATACCGGTGGTGTACATACGGCGTAAGTTTTTAAGGTATTCGTTCTTTATCCGTTGCGGGTATCGGTAAGGATCGAAATAAGAAGGAGCCTTCGGCAGTACGCTGAGATAAGCGGCTTCTGCAGGCGACAGATCCCGCGCCGGTTTTCGGAAGTAGAGATGAGAAGCGGCTTCCACGCCGTAAGTCTGGTTACCGTATGGTGCATAATTGAAGTAGAGTTCAAGTATCTCTTCTTTTGTCAACTTCAGTTCGATGTTGATTGCAAGGAACGTCTCGATAAGTTTATAGAATATATTGCGTTTCGGAGAGCGGAGAAGCGCCCGCGCGAGTTGCTGGGTGATTGTTGAACCTCCTGCGACGATCTTTCGTGCTTTGATGTTCTGGATGATCGCCCTGATGATTCCTATAGGGTCGACTCCCCGGTGATAAAAGAACCGTTTGTCTTCGTTGACGAGCGTCGCTTTGACAAGCCACGGCGATATCTGTTCGAGCCGACAATAACGGCTTGTCGCATCTTCGCGTGAGAGATATTCACGCAGCAGTTCGTTGTTCCTATCCAGGATTCTGAGAGAGGGGATTTTCCTGGTGTGTAACAGTTGATTTCGCGTGGGAAAGATCAAACCGATGACCAGCGGCAGGGAGATGAGCAGTGAAATCGATATTATTCGGCGTGTGGACATTATCTTTTTTAAAAAAGAACTAAATATTTATCGAGCCGAAAATTTCTTCAATCTCTTCTTTATCCACCGGTCCGACTGCGGCGATGGTATAATTCTGAGGGGTGAGATAATCTTTGATCAGTTCATTGATTTTTTTCTCATTGATGGATTTAAGATGGTTGATGATACTGTCGATTGAATTTATTTTCTTCAATTGAATCATCTCTCTGCCGAAACGGAGCATTCGGTTGGTCGAACTTTCAAGACTCAACAGGAGATTACCGGAAAGATATGTCTTGGCGAGTTCTATCTCATCCCTGCGGAAACCGTTCTTATGGATATCACTGAAGATTCGTTTCAGTTGTTTCGCGACAGCGGGAAGATTCTTTTTGTCGCAGGTAAAATAGAATCCGGAGACACCGCAGTCGCTGTAGAGGTCGATGAATGACTGGACATTATACACGAGCCCTTCTTTTTCCCTCAACGCCTGGAACAGGCGTGAGGACATCCCTCCGCCGAACGCCGCATTGAGAATTGAAAAACAATAGCGCAGCGGAGAACTGTATTCAACACCCGGTATTCCGAAAACGCAGTGCACCTGTGATATTTCGTTTTTCCGCTGGATGATTATCCTGCGCATATTCGTTTGAGGTTTTGTACGGTTCGTCTCACCGCAGTTGAGGTGGCTGAATTTGGATTTCGCCAGTTCGACAAACTCCGGGTATTTGAAATTACCGCTTATTGCGATGACAATCTCTTTTTTGAGCAGAGCCCGGTAGAACTCTTTTGTCTTCTTTGAATCAATCCTTTTTACGGTCTCTTCTGACCCGGCGATCGGCAGTCCCATAGGGTGGTCGGGAAAGAGCCCTTTGAAAAGAAGGTCGAATACATAGTCACTGGGGTCCTCATTGTTTGATTTTATCTCCTCGAGGATGACCGATTTTTCTTTTATCAGTTCTTTTTCCGCGATCTCTGATTCGAGCAGCAGTTCGGAAATCAGATTGAAGACGTCGGCGATGTGTTCAGAGAGGAACTTCGTGACGATGATCAGATTTTCCTTTGTCGTATATGCATCAAAAGAGCCTCCCAGTCCTTCGATAAACTTGACGATATCAAGGGAAGA
>DRIG01000005.1 GCA_011052815.1 candidate division WOR-3 bacterium
ATCGCCCGGTCATAACCGACGAGTCGATTGAAAAGGGTCGATTTTCCCACATTCGCCCGTCCTATAATCAACACCTTATAACCTTCTTTTATCTTCATACCGAGCTCGGCACCATCGAGCAACAGATCGATCTCCTGAATGACCGCCTCCAGGGTATTATTGATGCTGGTACGGTCTTCAGTAAATTCCTCTTCCTCTCCGAAGTCGATATCCGCCTCAACCAGAACGAGCAGGTCGATAATTTTTGATTTCAATTCATAAACCTTTTTTGATAACTTTCCTTCATACTGGGCTATTGCCAGTTTGCGGGCTTCATCACACGGAGAATAAACAGTATCGAGCACCGATTCCGCCTGCAAAAGGTCGATCTTGCCGTTCAATAGAGCCCGTTTTGTAAATTCACCGCGTTCTGCGACTCTTGCACCCAGTTCTGTGAATAATCTGACCACCCGTTCGATGATCAACGGGTTACCGTGGCAGGATATTTCAACGACGTCCTCGCCTGTATACGAATGAGGCGCCAGGTGGAATACAGCCACGGCTTTGTCTATGACTTCTCTTGTATCAGGCTGGATAATATCACCGTAGTATGCACGATGGTTTTCAATGTGGTCTTCAATCGGCTTTGAGTAAAAAATCCTTTTTGTAAAAGATATTGCCTGGCTACCGCTTATTCTGACAACACCTATACTCGAATAACCAGCAGGCGTAGCACAGGCAACTATCGTATCATTCAGATTCTTTGTTGTTGTCATCACTTGGTGCTATGATTACATTTTTGCTAACACCCTTTCCAATGGTATATATTTTGACGCCCTTTATTTCCGCCAGTTTACTTTCCACAATCTGCTGTTCCTTTTTTGTCAAAGGATCCAGAGCCATCTCCCTGCCGGTCTGCAGAACGATCCGGGCGATCGCTTCTGCTTTTTTGCGCAGGAAGTTATTTCTTCGCATCCGATAACCACCGACGTCGACCAGTATCTTCAAATTCGGATGAAAGCGTTTCATAAGACGGGATATAAGATACTGCAGGGCCCAGAGGGTTTCACCTTTTTTCCCGATGAGTATGGCGTCGGTATGTTTCGTCTTTATATTCAGATAGAGTCCCTTACCGTCTTTTGTGATCGAAATATTGGGTTTGAATCCGCAGCTGGTAAGTATAAAGTTGGTCAATTCCTGCAGGTGTTTTTTCGCTTCTTTAATGGTAAGTTTGACGACGGTCTCTTCTTCGGTCTGCGAAATGACTTCATAATCCACCTCCTCCCTTCTTACTCTTAACGTTTTTAAGCCATTTTCGATTGCTTCGTTAAGATCCTTACCAGACGCTTCAACCACTTTCATTTTATGCCTCCTCTTTTAATTATTATATGCTCAACCAATGTCAAAATATTATATGAAAACCAGTATAATTGTAACCCCGAAGGGAAATTCAAAAATATGAACACCATAAACAAAGGCATTACAACGACCATAAATCTCTGCCGCGGATCAATGGTCGTCAGCAGCGATTGAACCAGCATCATGACACCCATGGCGATCGGCAGTACATAATACGGGTCTTTAAATGAAAGATCGGTTATCCAGAAGATAAAAGGTGCCTGACGGAATTCAATCGAAGAAATAAGCGTTTGATATAATGCGATGAAAATAGGCATTTGAATCAACAACGGCAGGCAACCGCTGAAAGGATTCACTTTATACGTTTTATAAAGATGCATCATCTCCTGATTCAGTCTCTGGGGGTCGTCTTTATATTTCTTCTGCAGTTTCTTCAATTCCGGCTGGATCAGCTGCATCTTATGTTGTGATTTAATCATCTGTCGGGAAAGCGGGAAGAAAATCAATTTAATCAGAATCGCGAAGATGATGATCGCCAACCCGTAATTTTTAAAGAGTGAGTAGAGAAGATTGAAGATCCCCAGGAAAAGTCTTGAGATCGGTCCTAAAAGACCTCCCGAACTCACCGCTTCATATCCTTTTTTGAATGCAGCGAGTTTTGAATATTTAATCGGCAGAAGCAATACCGAAACGTCGATATTTCCGGAGGTGATTATCTCGGCGCCGTACCGGTCGCCGCCGCCCCTCATAAAATAGCAACCAAAAGCCGAACGGTGAAATTTCCCATTCGATAGCCCTGCATTTCCCTCGCCAGGCGGTTGATACTTGGGCAGTTTATAGAAATTTATACTTTCGATTTTTGCCAGGTTGTTTATCACGAGCAGAAAATATTTACTCCGCAAACCCAGCCAATCAACATCGCCGGTGTAAGTGAATTTATCTTTTACCTTCTTTTTTAATTGTTCAACCTTTTTGTTCTTAAGATAAATATTGAAGTGTCTTAAATCCTCATTCGCATTCTTCTCTTCGGTGATCCGCATCCCGGCTTTAAGGTCAAGAATCTGCTGTTTCAATGTTTCCGGTACACTGACCGTCAATTGGAAGCCGTACGGTTCATTGAAGCGATATACCTTCTTTAAAGATTTTTCGTCTCCATAGGTAAAGACCACGGAATCATCAGCCACCTCCATATCAAAATCAAGGACCTCTTCAGGATTCGACTGTGTTATGAAAAGATATTGACCTTGAGGTATGATATCGACATTGTATTCTTTAAGATAAAATTCTTTTACTGAACCACCGGCTGAGCATAGAACCAACCTGTAATTTTCTTTATCGATAACCACGGTATCGAAAGCAGCCGGCATAACAGGAGACAGAGGTTCTTCGGTTGTTTTCTCTCCTGTCAAAAGAGTATCGGATTTTTCACCCGGACTTATCTTGTCCGCTACGGTCTTCGGTTTGCTCATCAAACTCCAGAACACAAGAATACCGATTATCAAGAGAAACGCCAGTGTCGTTCTGAAACGGTCGCTCATCTTCCACCTCCCTCCATAATCTTTCTTCTGTGAAAGATAAGCTTCAGGGCAGAGCCTTTTGGAGGAACCGGATCATAACCACCGGTAAAAAATGGATTGCATCGCAGAATACGCCAGGCGCTCAGAAGACCACCGGTGAAGACGCCGTGTACCTTTATCGCCTTGATTGCATAGCTTGAACACGATGGTGAAAACCGACAGACACGCGGAAAAAATCTACCAAAGGTGAATTGATAGATTCTGATCAAGAATATCATCACCGACTTCATCCCCTCTCCCTGAACTTTTTAAAAGCCCCCAGAATCTCTTTATGGGTCAAAGGACCGACTGCATAGAATATGACCTTCAGTCCTTTAAAAATTTCTTTATTCATTCTATATGCCTCCCTTAATAATCTTTTGACTCTGTTCCGTTTAACCGCGCCGCCAATCTTCTTGGAGGCAACAAAACCGGCTTGTGGCTTTTCTGAAAGCAGATAAATAATAATCAGATTGCCGGAACGGCTCTTCCGGCCGTTTCTGAAGATGCTTTTAATTACCTGCTTACCTTTCAGCCTCTCGATTTCCGGTAACCCAAATCTTTTGCACTTTTTGGTGTCTGTATTACAATCCTCTTTATCAGGCACCACAAGTTCAAAGAAAGCTATACTGCCAGGCGCTTTCTTTTCTTCTTGCGTCTTCTTTTTAAAACCGCACGCCCGTTCTTGGTTTTCATTCGTTTTCTGAAACCATGTTTTTTCTTTCGTTTCCTTCGACTCGGCTGGTAAGTTCGTTTCATTGCAGAATTATATGCAAAAAACCCGATAAGTCAATAGCAAATTGCAGGCCGTTTTCCGGTGATATTCCTTCAGCCCCCTCCCCTGTGTTTATCTACAATACAAAAAAGAACCGATCCGGTCTATATTACAATAACTTTAACATCTTCATAAAATTGCGGTCGCGTCGCAACTTATTCAATACTTTTGTTGTAACTATATTCACTACACATAGATTGAATTTCCCCTGCTGGCTCATCTGAAGTTCCCTGGTTAACTTCATCAATCTTCCTTTTTTGTACTTTCCTTCTAGATAAATAATTTCATCTTCAGCAGATCGTTTAATTATCTTTGACTGGGCAGCCCAGATCTGTTGCCAGGTACGGCGATTCGTCCAGATGGACCTAAATGTTTTATTAAGTATCTCCTGAAGACGACGGTGTTTGTGGATTTTACGAAGCACTTTTAATGAATCGGCTGCAATAGGCTGTGGTCGAGGAAAAGGCCTTCGGGATGTAATTCCAATCTTGAGATCCAAAAGCTGTTTTTCAATCAATTCCATTACAACTGCTTCGAGCATTCTGAACTTATTGGGATCAAAGACATGAATTTCTGCTGTCTTGCATTGAAGAATAATGGATTTCCCATAGAATATCGTTTTTCCTCTAACAATTAACCCGTACTTGTCTTTTGCTTGAAAGGTAAATTTCACCCATGTATCATGGTCGTAGTCTGTGGGATTATTTTGGAAACCGTTGAATAACTTCTGGCCGTTGTTTCGTAAAGAATTCAGAGATAGTGCATACACGAGTCTATTATTTTGATAAACTTTAACCAAACCTGATTTTGTAGTCGGTGGTGCAAGATTCCTTTCTTCAAAATTTGCGAAAATAGGGGAAATTATATTGCCTAATTGTTTTTTCTCTATAATTTCAACATAAGCCGTAGTTAAATCATCCTGGGGGTTTTCGCTCCTGCGTAAGTCACGGGCTGGAGGTGTAACGAATACCCACCGAAATTCAGACGTATCCAACTGTCGAATTTCGCTGTTTGATGGATTCTCATTTTTAATATAAAGGTCTTGGTCTCCCAGCTGCGAGTCACAAACTTCCGGTAAATCGCCACAGGCCCGTTGATGCACATAAGGATAACATTTTATCACCGGTTTTGCATCTATTTCGATAGACTGGGTATAGTTGTCGTCACCTAAAAGTTGAACTTTAATTATGGAAACTTTCCGTATTAATTTCAATGGGATAGACATACTACCGTTTCGTGAAGGACACTGCTTATCTACTTTTCCCCTATCTGGTAAATATTGTGATTGTAACTGGCGATTATTTAGCCAAGCGTCATCATCGATAATAATATTAAAATAAGGGACAAAACGACATCTCCAGGAAAATTTGAGATCATAATTAACCAAGGTTGCGGACAAAATTCTCAACCGTTGAGATGGATCGATCTGTATCTGTGTTGCTTCTGAGTGGCTATATACTCTGTTTTTATCATCCATAAAAAAACCATGAAATTTAAAATCATAAATATAACCGAAATTGTGCCGTAGTTTAATTTCATTATTTCTGGAGCCGAGATAAAACGTTAAACGAACATCATCATTATCCGGCAGATTGGGATCATATATCCATAAAGTCACCTTTTGGTCGGCACCAGCCGGCGCTTGTCTATCAGGGGCTCCTATGTCGTAGGCGTAAGCAACTACTCTATGACTATCTTTTATATCAAATGGATTAAGGTCATTCGCGTGTGCAATAAGTGTAATTGTAACCGGCTTGAATACGTCCAGTTTTCTTTTAATTTTATTCCACTCTTTTTGAGTATTCTTTCCCTGCTTACTATTTGAACTGCGTTGCTGATCAAAAATATTCCAGAGAGCATCCGGTGAGGCGGATCTTTTCTGGGCATTCCAGATTTCTTTATACAACGAATCCCCTTGCTGAGGTCGTTGTAAATCTCGGAATATAGGAATCGCCCTATAGAATCTATCAAGAGCTGTCCAGCACATTCCACCGCAGAATCCCATAGATATATTCTGGCAATAGCCATAAATTTCAAAGCATACACCTTTTCTCCAGCGATTAGCAAAGGGCCAGCCATGAATAGAGGGTTTAAAATATGTTGTTTTCATTTTTTCATCTCCTTGTTTTATCTTTCCATCTTCCTGTTTTTTAATACAGCAACAAAAAAAGGTACGTGCTTCAGCAGCATCACTGCTGAAATTCGTACCTTCTCCTTTCTCTATATAATTATATAAAATATTTGCAATTTGTCAAGACATAATTGCACTGACTCCTCTCCACTTTTTTCATCCTTCGCCCGCTCTTTTGTCATTCTGAAGGAGTCTGCCCCAAGCAGACGACTGAAGAATCTCAATGACTAATGATTGATAAAGATTCTTCGTTTCACTCAGAATGACAGAGAAAGAAGGCAAACTCAGACGTTGTCCTGAGTGTAACGAAGGAATGATAGAGAAAGAAGGGTCTTTAATAAATAAAAACGAAAAAAAGGAGAGGAGTCAGATAATTGCAAGCGTGAACACAACCTCGGTTACACTTATTGACTAAAAGGGATAATTGTCTATAATAATGAAAGTGACTGAGAGTGTGCAGGATATAGTTGTTTCCATGATAAAAACCGTGAAGGCAATACAGATGTATGGCCTGAATCACCCTTCTTCAAAATATTTTTATGACCCATTTTATAAAAAGATCACCGGATTTTTGAAAAATACTCCTGAACTGAATCTCCAGATAGAACAGTTTTCGATTCTTTATTCGAACGAGAAGGTCTATGAAGAGACTGAAAAGGACATAAGCGTCGCATTCCGTCTGTTCCGCGACGGCATCCGAAGTATCAGTTTCAGCAAAGGGCTGACATCTGACGAACTTCTTCTTTTTCTGGAAACAATAAGCCGGGTGACACGGGAGCAGGATATTGCATTGAATCTCTGGGAATGTGATTTCAGCCACATAAGTTTTTACGTGGTGGAAGAAGAGGAAGAAGTCATCGATTACAGGGCGCCTGAAGTGAAGGTGGAGAATATCGATTACGACGCGAAATTAAGAGAGATACTCGAGAAAGAAAAACTCGATCTTCAAGCACCGATCAACCCCGAGCTAAGTGAGGACGAACTGAATTATCTGAAGGCGGAAATTTCCAAAACGACGAAAGAATCATTCCTGGCGGTGGCGATCACCACGCTCCTTAATTTTTTAAGGGGTGAAAGAACCCAGGAGATAATCGACAGTCTCGTTGAGTTGCTTGAACGATGTATAGATACGCAGGACTTTTACCATGCACGGTTGATCGTCCACCAGTTGAAACAGCACGCCGGGGTCAATCCGATTGATAAGTTCGAGAATGAAACCACGATAATGGCGTTTCGGGACGTCGTGAACCTGGCTGAAGATGATGTCTTCAATGAATTCATCGCCTTCATCGGCCTCTTCTCCAAGAAATCGATCATTCACTTCATCCGATTACTGGTTCAGGTTAAACGAAAAGATCGGTTAGCCACGATGAGAAGTCGGCTCGCCTATATTATCCAGGATGATCCCACCCCCATTCTGACATTTCTCAACAGCAAGAACACCGCCATCCTGATAAACGCGATTGCAATCCTCGGCCTGTTGAAATTAAAAGGTGTTGTAACCTATCTCGAACCCCTGATAGAACATCCGGACCCTTATGTACGGATCGAAGTGATTTCAGCGCTGGAGAAGATCGGGAAGGGTGCGATTATCGCGAAGTTTCTGGACGACGAAGACACCCGGGTCAGGATTAAAACACTCCAGGTATTGACGAGAATCAGATATCTGAGGATATACGACAATCTGGTTCGGCGCATAAAGAACAAACAATTCCTTGATCTGGATTTTGCCGAACAGAAAGAGTATTTCAACTGTCTGGTCGCTACAGGCGGTAAAGAGGTTACCAAACAATTGAAAAAAATTCTCTTCAAGTGGAAGCTCTTCGGCAGGAAACGATACAGCACAATGAGAAAACTGGCGGCGATGGCGCTCGCCTTACTCAAAACCGACGACGCCCTTCAGATTCTGCAGCGCGGTGTCAAAAAGAGAAATAAGGATATAAAGAACGCCTGCAAGATGGCATTGAAACAGATATGAGTATATACGAATCAGGAAAACGCATCGTTTCACTTTTTTATGCCTTGATAAAGGCGGTTCAGGTCTATGACCTCAACAACGACGTCGTCCAGAACAGTGCCAAGCGGTTGATCGACTACATCAATACCCTTCTGACTCTCCACTCCCATATTGAACTGGTCAGATACAGGGATTATGTCTTTTTCAACAAACAGAGATTAAGATTCGAGATAGACGGATATGCAAGCCTGCAGTTCGTCCATGACAAACTGAAAATTTTGAACATAAGGTCATTGACCATAATCCCGGGGATTGAAAAGAACGAAATCATTCTCTTCGCCTCGATCTTCAAAGAAAATCAAGAACTCTTTTCCCGACAATTCTCTTCAAAGAGGTTTCAGCACATCAGTGTTGATTTCTCCACCGGTGAGGACGAGATACCGGACTTTCTTAAGAACGGCGAAAAATTAAAAAGAACCTATTTCAAGGCGTTGAAGGTAACGAGAAACCTGATGCACAATCTCTGGACGAACCAACCCGTTGATGTCCGACACTCCCGCCGTATTGTCTATGGCCTGATCGATTCCCTGTCGCGTGATGAATTCGGGCTCATCGCCTTGACCGCGATAAAGAATTTTGATGAATATACTTACAATCATTCTTTGAATGTCGGAATCTTATCCCTTGCCCTGGGACAGAGACTCGGTATCAAAAAGAAAGACCTGGCTGATCTGGGAACCGCGGGCCTTCTCCATGATATCGGGAAAGTCGAAATCCCGAAAGAATTAATTTATAAGTCAGGACGCTTGACCGATCGGGAATGGAACATCCTTAAATTACACTCGGACTTCGGTGTCAAACAGATTTTGAAGACCAGGGGGCTTGATGACACCGGCCTGGTCTCGATGACCGTCTCTTATCAACATCACTGGAACTTCGACGGCACCGGCTATCCTGAACATGACCCCGCCAATAAACCGGTTCTCTTCTCGAGAATCGTAAGGATCTGCGATTCATACGATGCAATGACCACTCCGCGGATATACCAGCCTGTCCCCTATCTGCCTCCGATTGCGGTAAGGGTCATCTGGAAACTGCGACAGAAATGTTTCGATCCGACCCTGGTCAAGATCTTTGTTCAGCTTCTGGGAGTGTATCCTGTAGGCAGCTGTTTGAAACTCAGCAGCGGCGAAACAGGATTGGTCATCAGACAGAACCAGGGAAGTCCTGAACTTCCCATATTGAAGATAATCATCGATAAAGATCAAAAGAAGATCGACGGTAGAATCGTCGACCTTACGGTTGAAAAAGAGTTGAAGATAATAACTCCGATATATGCACAAAAATACGGTATAAACCCCTCTGAATATTTTGTTTAACCCCCTATTATATTGACAGTCTTATAAATTATAAATATAATGTATATTGTGAGACAATTGATATTAAACAAAGCGGAACTGGTATTAAAAGAATTAAAACAGCTCGGCGTGGATCCCGAAGCATATCAGATATTCATACGAAAAGCAGAACACAGGATTATAAAACTCGAAGGTCTCTCCTGCGCCCAGGCGAATGTATTGAAACAGACGGCACTCATCTGTGGCGCAGATCTGGCAATCCCGAAGACCGCATATTACGGCGGCAGATCAAGAAAGGTCTGCGCGGTTCTCTTCGCCAATCTGCGGGAGATCGAAAAGATCAGAAGACGCCTCCAGGAACAGCCGTGGCTGCGGAACATAGCAAAAGAACTGGAAACACTCCTTAAGCAAAGGACTCCTCTCTTTTTAAAGATAGGAAGAGAGAAATTTGAATTCAAACGTACATATATTATGGGGGTAATAAACGTCACCCCGGATTCATTTTACAACGGGAGCCGCTACACGATCAGAGAGATAGTGGAAAAGGTGGTGGTCGAAATGGAACAGGAAGGAGCTGATTTTATCGACATCGGTGCGGAATCATCAAGACCCGGTGCACCACCTGTTGATAAGAAAGAAGAACTCGAACGGCTGAAAAAGGTTCTTCCCTTCGCCGTCAAAAAGACGAAACTGCCGATTTCCATTGATACCTACAAGGCAGACGTCGCATCATTCGCGATCGACGCCGGTGCCAGAATAATAAACGACATATCAGGGCTCGGCTTTGACAAAGGAATGGCGAAGGTCGTCGCCAGAAACAAAGTGGGATTGGTCATTATGCACATCAAAGGAAAACCAAGAACAATGCAGATGAATCCTCAATATAAAGATTTAATGGGAGAAATATACGATTATTTGAAAAAAAGAATTGAGTTCGCATTAGAAAAAGGTATTGATGAAAACCGCATCATAATCGACCCGGGACTCGGTTTCGGCAAAAGGCTGGATGATAATTATGAGATCATCAACCGTCTTTATGAATTGACCTCCCTGAACAGACCGATCCTTGTAGGCCACTCGCGTAAATCATTTATCGGCAAGCCCTTTAACATCTCACCTGAACAACGCCTGGAAGGCTCCCTTGCAGTTGAAGCCCTCCTGATTCAAAACGGTGCTTCGATCCTCAGGGTACATGATGTTTTCGAAGCCAAGAAAGCGGCTTTGCTGGTGGACAGGATAAAAGAATGAGACTATTCGGATTCTTACCTTTAAGAGCGATCGACGTGGTGGACATCATCGTCGTGGCGATCCTGTTGTACGAGTTCTTTAAGTTCGTCAAAGGGACCAAAGCCACACCCATTCTCATAGGATTGGCTCTCTTCTTTCTCGTTTCGTTCATCGCACGCTGGCTTGACCTGAAAGCCCTGTCATGGATTATGAGCTCAATACTTGCGGTGTGGGTCGTGGCGTTCGTTATCGTGTTCCAACCGGAAATACGAAACGCCTTGGCCCGTATCGGCCGACAGCGTCCGATAAAATTCTTTCTTAAAGTGGAAGAATCTTCTGTCATCGATGAAATCGTCGATGCGGTCAAAAAGATGTCAGAAGACAAAATCGGCGCCCTGATTCTCATTCAGAAGAGTATTGGTTTGAAAGATATTATTGATACAGGTGTGCGCATAGATGCACAGGTAAACTCATCACTCCTGAGGACGATCTTCTTTCCCGACACCCCACTCCATGATGGAGCCTGTGTTATTTCCGGAGAAACCATAGTCGCTGCGGGATGTGTTCTTCCGCTGAGCGAAAACCCCAATCTCAGCGGTAAATACGGCCTCAGACACCGCGCCGCCCTGGGAATAGCCGAACAGAGCGACGCCCTGTGTATCGTTGTTTCCGAAGAGACGGGTCGAATCTCCTTGGCATATAAAAGCAAACTCGTCACAAAGGTCGACATCAACATCCTGAAACGATCAATGGAAACGATATTAAAGGAATAAAAGTAAAAACAGTATCTTCCTTTCGGAGGTAAAAATGAAAAAAAATTATCTTATAATCATCGTCACGCTTTCTTTCGCCGTCATAATCGGATTGCTCATCGGGCTGAATATGAAAAGTTTTTATGGAGGGGGCTATACCGGCGGGAATATCGGAGTGATTGAAATTGAAGAAGTCATCACTTATTCGAAATACATCGTCGATGACCTCAAGGACTTCGGCGACGACCCTTCGATCAAGGCGATTGTAATAAGAGTCGATTCTCCGGGCGGCGGCGTCGCCGCTTCCCAGGAGATCTATGAACAGGTCAAGAAAACCCGTGAAAAGAAAAAGGTCGTCGTTTCAATGGGCGGCGTCGCCGCTTCCGGCGGCTATTATGTTTCTCTGCCGGCGGATGTGATCGTCGCCAACCCCGGAACCATCACCGGTTCAATCGGTGTCATTATGGAATTCCCGATATTCGAGGAGTTGCTCAAAAAACTGGGCATTGATTTTGAAGTAATAAAATCACGGGAGCATAAAGACATCGGTTCACCTTTC
>DRIG01000006.1 GCA_011052815.1 candidate division WOR-3 bacterium
GGATAGAACTCAATCGTGTATAAAAACTTCTCTTTATCTTTGTTCTTCAGCACGTCCCGCAGCTGGAAATAATTCAGTTCTTCACTGAAAACATTGACCTCACGACCGAGTCTTGTCGGAGAATGGGCGTCTGAGTTGGAAACAAGGGTATATCTGTCCAAACTGGACAAACGCCAGTTCATCGGCGGGTCAGAAGAAAGGCCTGTCTCGACCGCAAAAAATTGATCACTCAAGTCCTCAAAACATTCCTCAACCGAATCAAATCCTGAATTAGAGCCGAATAGTGAAAACCACGGCGTCCAGATATGAGAAGGGATGAGAAAAATATCCGATGAAATGTCAAGCAGCGCCTTGAACATCTCATAGGTATCAAGAGATAATATCGGTCTGCCGTCGGCTTCGAGTTTTCCGTACTTCTGCAGATAACTGTTTATCTTCCCCACTGTCGCAAAGTCCGGTGCGAATATCAAATTATGGAGTCGACGGAGTTTTCCCTTTTTGGTGTAGATATTATTCACCTCCACGTTCAGTATAAACTTGATGTCTCCATACCGGTATATTCCGTCGCCGGCTTCTTCAAGATAATTCTTGAGCTCTTTCAACCATTCCGGATGGGTGAAATCTCCGGTGGCGACCATTCCAATACCCTTTAACTTCGCATATTCTGCAATCTTCGGAACAATCATCTCCTTTGATGTCGCCCGTGAATAGCGTGAATGGATATGGAGATCCGCTATTATCATTTTCTCGCCACCCCCATTATCCTCAAATCATTCTCCCACGCTGGCTTAAAGGTAAGGTGACGGTACAGAGAAGCCCTGAATCCTGCTTCTGAAAGAAGTCGTGAGATGAAAGAGAGCGGATAACCGCGCTCACGATGGTACTCTTTAACTGTCCGGATGTTTCCGTTCTCTTTGATTTTGAGGGTTATTCTTAAAGAAGAGATCGAAGTGGAACGGTCAAAACTATTCGACCACACAGAATTGATATTACGGTCCTGGCGATAATATGTATTGTCGCCCCATTCGTCACGCAAGCAGTGGATGGTATTCATATCAAAAATAAAAATACCGTTTTCATCCAAAATTTCATAAATATTCCGGAAAGTTCTGGCAAGGTCCTTTTCAGACAACAGATAATTGAGACTGTCGTACAGACACGTCACAATCGGAATCTTTATATTAACCGGAAGTTCAATCATATCACCGTTTATTATATAAACATCTTTAAAATTTTCAAAACGTTTTTTGCACTCCCTGAGCATTGTCAGTGACTTATCCAACCCGATCACCCTGAACCCCTTTTTAACCCACAGTTCAAGACAGACACCCGTCCCGCAGGCGAGGTCAAACAACCTCTTTTCTTTTATCCTGTTGAGCTCGAGAATCTTCTCGATATAGAGTATCCAGGAAGAATAGTTCACAAAAGACATCAGGGTGTCGTAATAAGGGCCGATCGCGGTGAATGCCTCGCTATACTCCTCTAATTTCATAATTCGGAGCTTCTTTCGTGATTGTAATGTCATGGGGATGTCCCATTCTGAGACCCGCCGGACTTATCTTTATGAACTGTGCTTTCTTCTGCAGGGTCTTGATGTCTTTCGCTCCGCAGTATCCCATACCGGCTTTCAAACCGCCGACGAGCTGAAAGATAACATCCTTGACCAGACCGCGGTAAGGAACCCGACCTTCCACACCTTCAGGAACAAACTTCTTGGCGGATTCCTGGAAATAGCGGTCTGCAGAACCTCTGGGCATCGCACCCAAAGAACCCATTGCCCGATACTCCTTATACCTTCTTCCTTCAAGTAGAATGGTTTCACCCGGACTCTCTTCAGTGCCGGCGAAAAGATTTCCAATCATGACACTTGATGCACCACACGCCAGCGCCTTGACGACGTCTCCTGAATATCTGATTCCACCGTCGGCGATGATCGGAATGTTCTCTTTTCGGGTGACCGCGACGCACTCACAGATCGCCGTGACCTGAGGAACTCCTATCCCCGCGACAACCCGTGTCGTACATATTGAACCGGGTCCGATACCGACCTTCACGCCGTCGATATCCAGTTTCATCAATTCCTTCGCCGCTTCCATTGTGCCGATGTTTCCCACGATGAGCTCGACTTTTGGAAAAAGCTTCTTAATCCGTGCCGCCATTGTTATGACGCTCTTGGAATGGGCGTGAGCGGTGTCGATGACAAGCGCGTCGACCTCTGCCTCGACCAGGGCGTTAGCCCGCTCTATGGTCGTTTTGTCAATTCCGATGGCTGCGGCACAGCGCAATCTGCCCATCTTATCAACAGTGGCATACGGATGTTCCATCTTCTTGATGATGTCACGCACTGTAATCAAGCCTTTCAATCTTCCAGATTTATCGACTATAGGCAACTTTTCAATACGGTTCTTCTTCAATATCCTCTGTGCCCTTTCAAGACTCGTTCCCTCAGGTGCGGTTATCAACTTTTCGTGTGTCATTATGTCACAGACTTTTTTATTCAGATTTTTTTCAAATATGATATCGCGGTTGGTCAAAATGCCGACAAGCCGTTTGTTTTTATTTACGACGACGACGCCTGATATGCCGTATTTATCCATCAACTCCCGGGCGACCCGTATCGGAGACTCTTCGTAAACAGTTATGGGATTGCGTATCATACCGCTCTCGGCGCGTTTGACCTTTCGCACCTGAAGCTGCTGCTCGTCGATCGGCATATTCTTGTGAATGACACCGATTCCACCTTCCTGGGCGATTGCTATCGCCATCGCCGATTCCGTCACCGTATCCATCGCCGCACTGACCAGGGGAATATTCAACTTGATGTGGCGTGAAAAATAGGTGGAAACCACACAATCACGGGGCAGAGTTTCTGAATACTGTGGAATTAATAAAATGTCGTCAAAGGTGAGACCTTCTTTGTACTTGATTTTTTTAATGGTATCCATTTTAAATTATACTGATTTTTTGTCGTTCGTCAAGAGGATTGCCTTTAACTCTTTAACTATTCAGTCTTTATCAACTTCTCCGTGATGCTGGATTCAGCGGTTTTTAATCGACAAAAATAGATACCTGGAGGCAGCTCTTCACCATGCTCATCCGCACCATCCCAGCAGACCGAATAATCTGACGGTGCACACACCTCATCTTTCAAAACCTTCACCCGTTTTCCGGAAATGTCGTAGATACTGAATTTCACCCGACCTGTGCGGGGTATGCTGTACCTAATGACCGTTTTTACTGAAAAAGGATTCGGAGAACTCTTGATTAAAGTCTGGACGTAGGGCGGCGCTGCGGAATTCTCTTCATCGATTCCCAGAACGACCGCAATGTTCTGACAGAACTCCGAGGTATTGAAATTCAGATCGGTCGTCGTTGCGGTTACGTCGTCTCCTACATTCAATCCCGTCACGGTTATACTCCAGTTACCGACCGCATCCGCGGTCGTCGAACCGAGATAGATCTGCCCTTCACCATAGCCCGAAGGATCTGCAAGGGCTTTAAAGACCTCGATCGTCGCCTGGGTCGGATCGGTGTCGATATCGATCGTTCCGTCTATTACTGTCTGGGAAGGAGTGGTAAAGTAGCGGGCGTTGTTAATCACTGGAAAATTAACCTCTTCATTGGAACCCGTATCTGGATCACCGTTATCATTCACGGTCACTCCGTCGTCATTCAAATCAATACCCAGACCGCCGTTGTTGTAGATACTATTCATGGTTATCTGATTATGGTCGCAGTTTGCATTGGTGTTCTGATGCTCCCACACTGAAACACCGTTCTGGCCGTTACAGGCGATCGTGTTACTGTCGATCACGTTGCCGCTGGCATACCCGCCCTGATAGATGTTGCCGTACTGTCCGATACTCACACCGTCCATGGTATTGGGAAGTGCGGTTAGATTGATATCCAAACCGATTGTATTGTGGGTGATTATATTCGCATATGAATTCCATCCTAAGGGAGGATAGCCGATCACACAGACACCTTCAAAATCGTTTCCTGAAATGAGATTGCCGTCGATTATATTATCATGAGCACCTTCACCTATATAGACACCGTCGTGCACATTACCACAATCCTGGGTTCCGGTATAATCGGTCCCGATATAGTTGTTAAAGACCTGATTGTTATAGACATCACCGGGCGGACAGCTTGATATCCCGACGCCCTCGGCGTAATTCCCGGAAACGAGATTCATATCTATAATGTTGTCGAAAGCGAAACCGACGGTGTCGGCTGCGACCTCGATGTAGATGCCGCCCCAATAACGGCTTTGATTCCATCCGTTTCTTCGAATAACAGTACCCGACGGATCCATGCCGACGAAGTTCAGGGTGATGACATTCCCATATGCCCCGCTGGGCGTCCCCTGAATTCTGACACCGTGCTGCTCAAAACTGTCAATGACCAATCCCTGGATTGTGTTGTTCGAAGAAAAAATCCAGAAACCGTGGGCAGGACCCGCGTGGGCGCCGTTGATCTCCACCATAAGGGTGCAGCTCGACGGCGGATTAGAACCCGCGGATGCACCGGGTTGTGATAATCCATCGATGAAAACGCCCGCTGTGTCGGTGAGCACGGGAAGCTGAGATAAAGGATAGATCGTTTGAACACCGGCGCCCGGAAGATTGAAATTGATGATATCTGCGCCGGGATTGGTGTTCGCCTGAATCATCGCCCATCTGAGACTGCCGTTGCCCGTATCATTTGTATTTGTTACGGTGTATGTTGCAGCGGCGGCAGAACCATGAATTACCGACCAGAGAAAAAAACCTCCGATGAAAGAGATTATTGTCTTCAACAAGGTTCTCTTTACAAAACCGACTTTATCCTGGTCGGGTTGTAATAACATTGAAGTGATTTTCATACCTTCCTCCTTTCATTATCCGAACCAATCACCAGTGGGTTTTTGGTTACAAAATCATTAAGTTATTATAATATGAATAGAGATTATGTCAAGTTAATTGTTGACTTATTGCCTTACTAAATTATAATCTGAAGGTATGAAGAAAAAGATTGAACTGCCGATAAAAGCCTTTATAAACAGAACCCGGGAAAGATCTCGATTAAAACAACTTCTGACAGAACAGCATGAAGGAATCAGGGTTTTGTTGATTAAAGGGAATGTCGGCGTGGGCAAGACCCGTCTGATCAAAGAAGTGCTGGATGAGATCAAACAGCGGGAAGTCATCTGGGGCGACTGTTCATACCTGGCTGATTACGTAGCATATTATCCGATAAGGGAATTGATTAAGGCGCAGATAGAAAAGCAGGGAAAAAATATCCTGAAACACTTAAAGCCGATATATCGCACCGCGATAAGAAAACTGGTTCCCGAAGCAGCCGGAGAATTCACTGAAGAGGACCGCGGTCTGGATATAATGATCGACAAATTCAAATTTTACGAAGGTGTCAAAGAACTGATCGGAAGGGGAAAACAGGCGAAGATTATCGTCGTCGACAACCTTCAATGGATCGACCAGGGATCAGCACATATTATCAGGTATCTTATCCGCACGTTGAAGAGTGAGCCGATAACGTTCGTCTTTATCTTCAGAACCGACGAAGAAACAGAAGTGCTCAATAACCTCATCACCTCGATTCGGGATACCGTGGAAATCACAGAAATATCACTAAACATTTTCGCAAAACCTGAGGTAAAGGAGATCATCGCTTCGCTGCTCGGAGAAGAACCTCAAGATGAGCTTGTTGAGTACATCGTACACTGGAGCGGCGGTAATCCTTTTTATATTGAGGAAGTAATAAGCGGCTTAATCATTGATGAAAATTTAATTATAAAAGAAGATAGGTGGCGGTTCATCGAACCTGAAAAAGGTATTGTTCCCAAAAGCATTACGGAAATCGCCGTCGCTAAATACCTGAGCCTGAAAAAAGAAGCCCAGAACGTCCTGGAAGTCGCCAGTGTCATCGGGTGGTTTGACATCGCGATCATCCATGAGATAACCGGTTATCCACCCGGAGAGATCATAGGGTTGATAGAAGAAATCAGTAACATCGGCTTGGTAAGATACAGTGACGACAGGATTGAATTCAGTGATGAAATAAGCCGCAATGCGATATATGAAAAAGCCGCATCAAGAAGGGACATTGCAGAACTGCACACCAGAATCGGTGATAGAATCAAAGAAAGGAGTAAAGACAAAGAACGTCGCTTCGTGGACATTCTGGCGTTCCACTACTATCGGGCGCGGAACCAGGACAAAGGAGTGCGTTTCTGCATCCAAGCGGGTGACAACGCCGCGGCGAATTATGCAAGCCACACTGCCGTAAAATATTATATGTGGGCGGTTGAACTCTTAAAAGGGAGTGTAAAAAAGAACAAACAAGAACTGCGGGATTCGCTGTTGAAGAAGATTGAAGAATTGAAGCGGAAAAGCGACTCTTTTTGAAATAACTGTCGTCGCAGGAAAATCGATTTTTTAAAAAAGCACCACCAGTTTCTTCACCCTTTCGTTCACCGACGTTTCCAGTCTGCAAAAATAGACACCCGACGGCAGATTTTGCAGCCGAACCGAATAGCGTCCCGGTGTCTTCAGCCCTCCATCAAGTCTTTTGACCACTCTGCCTGTTATGTCATAAAGGGTGAGGCGGACTTCACCGTACTGGTTCACCACATAAGTAATCTCTGGATTGTGTGCGGGATTGGCTGAAAAGAAAATATCATTATAAACCGGTTCTGCTCCGACGTTCTCTTCGATTCCATAATAGATATTATATTTCTTTATCAACCAGTAATCAGGATCAAAATCAATGGAGGTGACGGAATCCGATACCGTAAATTCGGCATGTTCAGGAGAACTGTTTATTGAAATATCGACGAGGGTGTCCCCTGATGTCATATGGAGCATGATCTGAACCGGCATATGAAAGACAGGTGGGGCGTTCGTCTGGATTTGATAGATATTCGTCGTAAAGAGAAAATTATTCCCTGCCGGTTCGCAGAACCAGTAAATTTCATATTCAGGATGTCCCTGACCGTATACCCATTCATCAAAGAACCAGGTGAGGTCCGTACCATAGGTCCGGGAAAAAACGCTCTTCAAATCCTCGGTGTTCGCCGTACCGTATTCAAAGGAATCGCGGTAAGTCTGAATCGCATCGAAAAAAGAAGCTTGGTTCAGGTACCGCAGCATGTGGAGCACCCACGACGCCTTGCAGTAGGTGTAACCGTAGTCAAACAACTCACCGCTGGGCGGGTCATAAATAGGATGACGCCAGGCGGCGTCGGATTGAAAGTAGTACTGAAGCCGGGTCTGCATGGTGCTGATGAAGTTTGAGTGTCCGAACCGATACCAGTTGTAGTTCGCATCGCTGTAAGTGGCGAATCCTTCGTTAAGCCATATATCCCGAAAGTCGACACAGGTGACCATATCCCCCCACCATTGATGAGCAAGTTCGTGCGCCATTCCGTTTTCCGACTGATTGACGACCCAATTGCGGTGGATCGTGGTCATCTCCTGATGTTCCATACCGCCCCAGGCGAATGGATAGACGACGTCCTGTCCGTAACGATTAAAAGGGTATGCTCCATACAATGAATCAAAGAGGAACATTGCATCAAGCAGGTGAACAAACGAAGTAACTGATTGGGTTGAGTCTTCAGGCCAGACAAAATGTCTGATCTCGACGGAATCTCCTGAAGGCGAATGATACCACTGGGACCATACCGAGTATCTGGACACCCCGAAATGCATCAGATAGGTGACAATCGGATAATCTTCCTGCCAGGTGTAAGTGACCGTAGTGTCGGGATTATTCGTCACGCTGACCAACTCACCGTTTGCACACACCACAAATGTATCCGGCACCGTGACCGAAATGATGCAGCCGTAATCAGCTTTATCATAAGGCTCATCATAGCACGGCATCCAGCGTCGCGCATCCCACGGTTCACCGAGGGTATAGGCGATTGAATGTTTGGTACTGGAGTTGTAATTTTCAGGATAGTAAACAAGTCCTGTCTGATAACTGCTCACACTCCAGGAACCGTGATAACCTATTTCGATGTTGAACGAATCACCGGTGTTGTAGGTCTGGGGAAGATCAACGATAAGAGATTCTCCGGACGATGAATATGTGGTGATTACACCGTCGACCATAATCGAATCAATGGTTAAAGTGCGGCTGTGGAGCACCGCTGTGTTGAGGTTATCGACCCTGCTGCGGCAGGCGATTCTGTTCACTCCCTGAAGACTCCTTTCGGTCATCGGCAGATGCAGGTCAAGTTCGTATTTGAGGACATCGTATTCATGGAGGGATTCCGCACGTACATACTGGAAATGGGGAATGCATTGCAGATGCTTCGCTTCGATATTGTCGTCGTTCCACTGACTAAATAAAATTAACAGTAACAGCATAATGGTCTCCTTTTAATACTTCATATTATAACAACTTCATTATATTTGTCAATTGAATTACAACTCAGGAACTTTTTTAACCCTGGGGAATTTACCGAAAAGTTTTTTATATAAAAGAGGATATTCCTCTTTTCCGCCGAGCAATTGGGTTGTTATCGGCATTATCTTCTTCGCCAGGGCTGAAATCTCTTTAACCTTACCGCGTATGTCCCACTGGGCGGTCGGGTCTTCACGCAGGCGTGAAATATGATAAAGTTCCCTCAAATTCATAGCCATAAGAATCCGCTTCTGATGGGCATTGGTGAGAATGTATCGGCCGATTCCGGGAAACCTGCGTTCTATTTTTTTATACACCATTTCAGTGCGCTTGACTATCTCTGTAAACCGTTTCACCTCACCGATCTTTTTCACTGAATCAGGAATGGTGACTCCGAGATTCGGATCATATCCCTGACACACAATGGTTGCAAGCCGATGGCGCTTCATCTGTCCGAAAGCGGCGGCTGATATCACCATTTCACAGGTAAGCCGGGCATATTCAAACTCCCTGAGCATGGTGTCGTATAACTCCACATATCGACATGCCTTTTTAAAAAGTTCATTCTTCTCTTTACGTGTCATCTTTCGTACGGTCCGACGACAGGCGGCATAGTCCATACCGCTTGAACGAAACAGAAGCGCCGCAAGAATTTTATCATCGGCGTCCCGGGTGTAATCAACCAATCTCACGCCCCTGGTTTTTCGGGAACCGGTTGATTTCAAACTGTATTTTCGGGCATAACGTCGGAGTTCCGGGTATGTTTTCTGGTCGTAGTCATTTGCACTGCAGAATAGCACAATCGACGGAGCGATATCCTTCACCAGTTCGAAAAACTTCCTTCCGAGCGTCTTTATTTCCTCTAGACCGGATGACGCAAACCGTCTGATCATCAGTTCGAGATTGCGCGCATTTATCGTCGCCCCGACCTGGGTCTGCGTGGCAAGAGGAAGGATGTAACGTGCATCTTCTTTTGCCAGATTTTCAAGTAATCTGTATTCCCTTCGGCTCTTCGGCGGGTGTTCTGCGTGGTCGATGTTGTACTGCGTGATTCTGGTGAAAAGATGCTTATAAAATTTATTCTGAAGCTCGACCATCGATGTGAAATCATCTTCAAGTGAAGAGTTTTTCAATCTCTCAGGAATTACAAAATCTCCTTTCAAGGTAACGTAACGCTGGGACTTTTCAGTATACGAACACAAACGGTAGCTTTCGAGTTCTTCAACTGCCAGACGTGAAACGCCGATGACGTCAAAGTTAAAGACCGCATGTTCGGCTACTGAATGATGGCCCATCCCGAAGATTATACGTTTGTTTGAAAAGCGGGCTTTGTTGACCTCCCGGCGTGCGTCTTCACGCAACTCTTCCACTGATTTCGGGCTCCGGCTTATCCGGGCATAGGCGGCTGAGATTGACTCCGGAGTTAATATAATATTCTTCTTACCACGCTGTTTCAATGCATCGACGTCTACGTTAAAACCCGCTAAGATCACCTTCATATCGATCTAAAACGCCTTTTAATGTCCCGTGCGATCAACTTGAGAGAAGGAAGCATATCCCGGACTGCGGCTTCATAAGCACTGCGGTCTCTTCCAACGGGATCTGATATTTCATTGTACTTAACCCTTCTTTTGTACTCTTTGAGGAGGAAGGTCTTGACTGCCGCAGAGGGAGAGATGTCCAGAATGTGGTCGTAATGTTTATAGCCCATAACAAAGATAATGTCAGCCCATTCAATGAGGGAATCGGTTATCTGCCGGGAACGATGTTTCTCAAGTGACCCGCCGAATTCCTCAACAACTTCACGACTGTATTGTGATGCAGCCATTCCCTGGGTCGGCAGAATCCCTGCGGACTGCACCGTACAATATTCCTCACTCACCATTGTCTTGAGAAGCGCCTCAGCCATGGGGCTCCGACACGTATTACCGCTGCAGACAAACAATACGTTGAACTTCAATCCTTCAGCGAGCTGAACAATGCCGCCGTGGACCTTTTCTATTTCGAGCACGGGGATTACACCTTTTCTTTTGACGACCGGCGGTGTAGCAGTCAAATCAATCACTGTTGATGGTCGCGACGACAGGGCACCGCCGTCGAGCACAAGTTCAACTTCAGGAAACCGCTCTGCTATCTCCGACGCCGAGTTAATTGGTGAATCTCCGGAATAATTGGCGCTCGTTACAGCAAGCGGCGCCTCGTATCGGCTTAAAAGTTGAATAACGAAATCAGTATGGGGAATCCGTAAACCGATTTTATCTTCCACAAACGGAAGGGACTTTTCAGGGTGCTTCCTCAAAATCACGGTGAGCGGTCCCGGTATGAAATACTCGATGATCTTACGTTTGACGATCCGCGCATACTCGGCGATCCTGTTGCGTGATAAAAAAAACGTAAAAGGCTTCTGTCCGCGTCCTTTGACCTCACGCAATCTTTCTACTGCCCGGACATTCGTTCCGTCCACGGCAAATCCGTAGATTGTATCTGTAGGAAGGACCACGATGCCGCCCTGTTTGAGAATCTTTGTGACTTCATTATATAATCGGGGTTTATGTTCAAGTTTGATCAGCATAAATTACAGGATGGTATCCTGTTATCCGTTTTCCAATCGATGATATAAACGGCTTGCGAAAAGGGCTGCATTTATCACGCCGTGTTTCCCGATGGCGAACGTCGCCACCGGCACACCGCGTGGCATCTGAACGATAGAGAGCAGGGAATCGAGACCGCCCAATCCTGAAGCCGACAACGGCACACCCAGAACCGGAATGTCGGTCAATGACGCGATGAATCCGGGAAGGTGTGCGGCAAGTCCGGCGCCGGCGATGATGGCTACAACCCCCTGTTCCTTCGCTCCTTTCACCAGTTCTCTGATCTTATCGGGTTCCCTGTGTGCCGAGTGCACGAATGTCTCGAACGGCACAGCTTCTTTCTTTAAAACCTCTTCGGCGTGTGCCATTATTTCTCTGTCTGAATTACTGCCCATAAAGATCCACACCTTCATCGTCGCCTCTTTCGTTTCATCTTCTTCATACCCGAATTGCCTATGTCTTTACGGTAATACATATTTTTAAAATGTATTTTCTTGATTTCTTTATAAACCTTCTGCTTGGCAATCTTCAGGTTCTCATGCGTAACCACCAGATTAAGGACCCTGCCTGAAGCAGTGACGAGCTTTGAATCTTCTCTCTTTGTCCCGGCATGAAAAAGGAGTGTCTTTGCGGAAAGTTTCTCTCTGAACTCAATCTCTTCTCCCACCCGGTAGTCAAAAGGATAACCGCCGGATGCAAGTACTACACAAATCGCCCAGTGATTCTTCGTCTTTATTTCAATATCTGAAAGTTTTCCGTCGACCACCGCAGAGAAAGATTCAACCAGGTCGCTTTCGATCAACGGTAGAATCACCTGGGCTTCAGGATCACCGAGTCGGCAGTTGAATTCGAGCACCTTCGGACCCAAGGAAGTAATAATAAGACCGGCGTAAAGAACACCTTTATAATCAATCCCCTGATCCCTCAAAGAAAGCACGGTGGGCTGGATAATGACCTGTTCGATTATATTCGCAACGCGCCGATTGGTGGGATACGGAGCATAGGCGCCCATCCCGCCGGTATTCGGTCCCCGGTTCCGGTCGTAAAGTCGTTTATGATCCTGGGAAGAAGGAAGGTAAACTATTGTCACGCCGTCGGTGAGCACGAATACCGACATCTCCTGACCCGTAAGAAACTCCTCCACGACGATCCTTTTTCCGGCTTCACCGAGACGATGCTGCACCAGAATTTCATCGATCGTCTTTTCATAATCTTTCCGCGAATTGACGATGAACGCGCCCTTGCCTCCGGCAAGGCCGGCGGCTTTGACCACCACCGGATATTTATTTATCTTCTTTGTATACTTCAACGCCTCAGCAGCGGTTTCATAAATGTTGAATGTCGGTGCGGGAATTCCGAAACGATACATAAAATCACGGGCAAAGGCTTTGTCCGCCTCGATCCGGCTTGCGTTCTTGTTCGGCCCGAATATCTTCAACCCTTCACGGTTGAATTCATCGACGATTCCCAGAGCCAAAGGAACTTCCGGTCCCACAACGGTCAGATCAATCTTTTTCTCCTTGGCAAAGCGAACCAGTCCTTTGATATCACTGGCCAGAATATTTACGCAGACCCCTATTTCAGCAATACCGGGGTTTCCGGGTGCCGCGTAAATTTTCTTCACCTTCTTGGACTTACTTAATTTCCAGGCGAGGGCGTGCTCCCTGCCGCCGCCGCCGACAATCAAAATTTTCATTATAAACTCCTCATAATTTCTTTAAATTGCTCTTTTGACCTTTCAATAATACTACCCAGAACTATAAAATCGGCTCCTCCCCTCATGATTTCCCCGGCATCCTGAGCGGTTCTGATTCCGCCGCCGACAATGAGAGGTAATGAAATCGCCTGTTTCACCTGTTTTACCATCTCAACGGGAACAGGTTTCTCTGCGCCGCTTCCCGCCTCAAGGTAAACATACTTCATACCGAAATATTCACCGGCGACGGCGTGGGCGACTGCAATCTCTGCTTTTGAACGCGGAATCGGTTTTGAGTTGGAGATATACTCCACCGCCGTATAATTGCCGGACTCGATCAAAAGATAAACCACGGGAATCACCTCTATGTTGTACTCCTTGATAAGAAACACGGCTTTGACCTGTTCTCCGACGAGCAATTCAGGATTTCTGCTGCTCAGCATGGATAGAAAAAAGAGCGCATCGGCCTCGGGGCTGACTTGATGAGACCCCCCCGGAAATAGAATCACCGGTTTGTCGGCGTCTTCTTTGACGAGTTTGACGAATTTATCGAAACGCGGAGATTTCAAGAGTGAGGTGCCGACCAAAATTCCCGTGACCCCCTGTTCACAGACGAATTTCGTGGTCGGACCTATCTTTTCCTCAGGGATACGGTCGGGATCAAATAATGCCAGTACACCGGGTTTTTTCCGATTCAGGCTTTTATAGACTGAGTTCTTTTCCATTTGATAAAATTATACCTGCCTTTTCAAAAAAATCAAGATAAAATATTAAACCATCTGATATCTGTTCCACGTCAAAATTAACAGGAGTCACAGAATGATATTGATACTTTTGATGCTCTTCACTCAGACAAAAGGTGAAATCACAAAGATTCAGCGGGAAATCCAGATATTGAATCTGATCAACGGCCTTGAACTTTCAAAATACCAGATGATCTTCATCCTGGAAAAGACACACGAAGTAGACCAGATCAAAGCTGAGTTTTATGAAGAAATCGAGAGCAATGCAGAGCTCTTTCTTGAAATCCTGAAGAGATTAAAAGAGAACAGAATGAAGAATAAGGAAATCCCCGACGAATTGAGAAGAGCGGTTTTCCTTGCCGAGGAAAGGATGCATTCCCTCAGGGCTGAAATGTATAAATCAATTGATAGCATTATCAACGAGGTCATAGCCGTTCTTGACGGCAATCAGCTGTACCAGTTAGAACATTATGTCCCATGTTTGATTCCGCCAAAAGGAGAGACAAGAATCGGTCAATCAGAAAATCCCGAAGGAGTTGTTCTTCAGCTGACAAGAATACATGATATGCCTGATTGGCTCTATGATTTAAAAAAAGAGCAACTTGTCGAGAAGACCGTCGAGAGGCTTAAAAGACATCTGCCGCGGGGGGGTGAGTTCGATGAAAAGTCTGAACAGAAACGTATTTCCCGGCTGTTCGAGGAAATCAGAGGCCTCAGCGATGTGGACTTCATCCTGCAAAAGAAGTTTTATGCCGAAGAGCTTAAAGGTAAATATCTTTCTGGAAAAACGCCCTTGAATCTATCTTTCAAAATTGAAAAATTTCTCTTTGATCCTCTGGTAAGTACCATCCTGGAGGAAAAAATCAGAATCAAACAAACGACCGAAGGAAAAGGTTATTGACAACGCCTGCAGATATTTTATAATAGAAAAAATAGAAAGAAAAGGACACGGAAGTGAACGAAAGGAGGTTTAATGGCTGTCAGATCGTATTTTTATTTTTGTGGGATTTTATTTTTTATCGCTGCCGATTTTATCTTCGCCTTTTCATGGCAGCGTGACTCCGCCTATCTCAATATAAGGTTGAACGACGATACCACTTCCCAGATTCAAAACGAAGAACAGATTGTAATGAACCCTAAGGATACAACCAATATGGTCGCAGTCTGGCGCGATTTCAGATTGGGTTACCGTCAGGTCGCATATGCATACACCTTTGACGGAGGATTAACCTGGGAACAGGCTCTCTTTGAAGAACCGCAATACATCTGGGACAGTGATCCGGGTCTGACTGTCGACACCGCGGGAAACTTCTATGCAGTCATACTTTCCTTCAATTCGACTTCAGAACCCAATGGTCTGTTCGTTTATAAATCGACCGACGGCGGTGTGAGCTGGAGCGGACCGGTTACCGTAATCAACGGAGTGGCGGGGGTCTTTGAAGATAAAGAGCTTATCGCCTGTGACCGTTCAGGAGGTCCATACACGAATAATCTCTATGTTGCCTGGACCCGCTTTTACACCACCCAGATTTTGCTCTGTCGTTCCACTGACGGCGGGAATTCCTTTGTGGGGCCGGTCACGGTGAGTGACAATACCGGTGTGCAGTGGCCTGTTCCCGCAGTCGGACCGAACAGTGAACTCTACGTCGCATGGCTCGATTATTCACCGGGTGCACTCAAACTTGATCTCTCTACAGACGGAGGTCAAACATTCGGCAGCGATCGAGTCATCCAGAACGTCTCTTTTGTTCAGGGATATATAAACGGCAGCATCACTGTATTTTCTTTTCCGGCGATGGATGTCGACATAACAGGCGGACCGAACAACGGTAATATCTATGTTGCATACATGGACTACAGTTCTGGCTACACCGACACCGACATCTATTTTACCCGTTCCACGGACGGCGGCAATACCTGGAGCACAAAGGTAAGAATAAACGACGATCCCCAGAATAACGGCTGCGACCAGTTCCATCCTTGGCTCACAATAACACCGGATGGAGACATCGTCGTCGTCTTCCTCGACCGCAGACTCGACCCTCAGAATCTGCTGATGGACCTCTATCTCACAACTTCGACGGACGGCGGACTCACCTGGTCGGCGAACGAAAGAATCACCACGGTATCCTCAGACCCCACCGCAGGCTTCAGGTCTTTACCTCGGGACATATCGGCTGAAGACCAACCGTTAATCCTTGCCCAGAGAGCCGGACTCATCGGTGAGTATATCGGAGTCACTGCTTCTTCGCTCGAAGACATCCATCCGATATGGACAGACACCAGATTGGGCGACCAGGATGCCTTCGTCGGCGTAAAAGACACCGCCGCCCAATACGCTGAAGAATATCAAAGAACGCATTTAGAATCTTCTGTACTTTCCATTCTGCCGAACCCGTCGTCCGGGAATATCACGATAAAAATCCAGGGGTACGACGGACATCATCCGAAGACGAATCACCTGCGGATCTTTGATATTTCAGGCAGATTAATCAAAACATACTCTGATGTCGGCTCAACCGTGGTATGGAACAGGTATACCGACGACGGTGAATTCGCCCGAAGCGGCGTCTATTTCTGCTCTTTGATGGTGGACGGCACCGTGATAACCCGCAAATTCCTTCTCTTTTGAGCCCTGGAGATCAGCGGAAATAAACCGCTTGACAATTATTAAAATATGAATAGAATGGGACTATGAAGGATTTAACAAAGGTCAAGTTATTTAAATATCTGACTCCTCAGGAAATAGACTGGATGCTCGTCAAGTGGAAAGCAAGAAATGTTCCGGAGAATACGGTTATCGTCAAAGAAGGAACAACCGGCGATGAGATGTATATTATTGAATCGGGTCGTGTGGAGGTGTATTTGACGCGCGGTGATGTGGTTCTTCTGCTTTCAGAACTTCAGGACGCCTCTTTCTTCGGCGAGATGTCGTTGCTTACGGACAAACCACGTTCGGCGACGGTAAAATCGAAGACCGAGTGCCGTCTTCTCACTTTACGAAAACAGAATTTTATGGAGATCGTCAGTGAAAATCCAAAAGTCGCAGCAAAATTCTTATTGGCGATGGGAGAGGATCTCTGCAATCGTATTATGGCAACGAATGCCAATTTAGAAAATTACTTTTTGATAAATCAGGCAATTGTGGATAACGAATCGTTCAGGAACCTATATATCCTGACACA
>DRIG01000007.1 GCA_011052815.1 candidate division WOR-3 bacterium
CACTGGGGCGCTCATTGCTCGACTTTATCTCCTCCAGGATGACCGATCTTTCTTTTATCAGTTCTTTTCCCGCGATCTCTGATTCGAGCAGCAGTTCGGAAATCAGATTGAAGACGTCGGCGATGTGTTCAGAGAGGAACTTCGTGACGATGATCAGATTTTCCTTTGTCGTATATGCATCAAAAGAGCCTCCCAGTCCTTCGATAAACTTGACGATATCAAGGGAAGACTTCCTGGATGTTCCTTTGAACAACATATGTTCGATGAGATGGGTGATGCCGTTGTCCCGGCTCGCTTCATCCCGGGAACCGCAGTTTATGAAGAATCCCAGGGAGAATGAATAAAATTTTGAAATTTCTTCTGCTACAAGGGTTACTGTAGGGCTGATTTGTGTCTTTTTTATTCTATTCTCTGCGGATGAGATTTATCCTCCCTTGGTCGTCGATCTGATGTACTTTTACTATTATTTCATCTCCAACTTTTACCACGTCTTCGACTTTTCTTACACGCTGCCTGGAAAGCTTTGATATATGGACGAGTCCTTCTTTGCCCGGCAGGATTTCAACGAAGGCTCCGAAATTCGTTATTCTCTTCACCTTTCCGATGTATGTCTTGCCGACCTCGACTTCCTGGACGAGTGACCGAATCTTTTCCTGAGCCTGATCGACATTGTGGGCGTTGGTGCCTGATATGGTCACCTTGCCGTCGTCTTCAATATCAATGGTGACATCAAGATCAGCGATGATTTTTCTTATTATTTTACCGCCCGGTCCGATTACTTCGCCGATCTTGTCTTTGGGAATTGAAAATACGATATTCTTCGGTGCATATTGAGAAATTTCCTTTCGAGGGGCGCTGATCGTGCTGTTCATCATCTGGAGTATTTTCATCCGGGCGTCTTTTGCCCGTGTCAGCCCTTTGGTGAGGATCTCCATGTCCAGACCGGCGATCTTCAGGTCAAGCTGTATCGCGGTGATACCGTTTGCTGTTCCTGCGACCTTGAAGTCCATATCTCCGTAGTGGTCTTCGTCGCCGACGATATCGGTGAGTAAGACATATTCGTTTCCTTCTTTGATAAGCCCTATCGAAATACCGGCGACCGCGGTCTTTATCGGCACTCCGGCGTCCATCAGTGAGAGTGAAGAGCCGCATACCGTCGCCATTGAGGAAGAACCGTTCGATTCAAGGATATTGGAGACCACCCTGATTGTGTAAGGGAATGATTCTTCCGAAGGCAGAACCGGTACGATCGCCCGTTCGGCGAGGGCTCCGTGCCCGATTTCCCGACGCCCCGGTCCTCTCATCGGTCTTACTTCACCGGTTGCAAAGGGCGGAAAGTTGTAGTGAAGCATGAATGATTTGGATTCTTCACCGTAAATCGCATCTATTCGCTGCTCATCGCTCGCCGTACCCAGGGTTGTTACCGCCAGACTCTGTGTTTGTCCCCGGGTGAATATCGCTGAACCGTGTGTTCTCGGTAGAACACCGATTTCACAGGAAATAGGTCTGATTTCATCCGGACTGCGGCCGTCGATCCTCTTCTTTTCCCTCAAGACCTGATGGCGCATCTTTTTCCGCAGCAGTTCATCAACCACCCGACGGACTTTCTTCTCTATATCTTCATCCTCATCTTTCAATTTTTCCGATGCGGCTTTTATGAGTTCGTACTTCGCCAGTTCGCGTGCCTTCTTTTCCTTAAATCTATAGACCTGCTCCAGATTATCACCCAGGGCTTCTCTTATTTTATCAAATAGTTCTTTGGTCATGAAGGGGTTTGAGAAATCCAGTTTTTCTTTTCCGACATTCTCCCGGATTTCCTCCTCAAGTTTGATGATGCGTAAAATTTCCGGAACAGCGAACTTTATCGCTCCGACCACATCCTCTTCTGAAACTTCCTGGGCACCGCCTTCGATCATAACCACGGAATCTTTGGTGCCTGCGACCACCAGACTCAGTTTGCAGCATTCCTGTTCACTGACACCGGGATTTATTATATACTGTCCGTCTTTCAATCCGACCTTTACCGCGGCGAGGGGAGTGTTGAAGTTCAATTCCGAAATCAGAAGGGCGGTGGCGGCACCGATGATGCCGAGGGTGTCTGCTTCATGCTCGACATCCGAGGATAGAAGATGCGCGATGACCTGGACTTCGTTTCTGAAGTCGTCGGGGAAGAGGGTACGCAGCGGTCGATCAATAAGACGGGAGGTGAGAATTTCATTCTCCGACGGCCTGCCTTCTCTCTTTATGAAGCCACCGGGGATCTTGCCCGCGGCGAAAGAGAGCTCGCGGTAATCGACCGTAAGAGGCAGAAAATCGATACTTTCATTGATATCTTTGTTGTAATTCACACAAACGAGCAGGACCGTATCACCGTACGACACGACGCATTCACCGGCGGATTGCTTTGCAACGCGGCCCGTCTCGATTCTTAACTTCTTTTCACCGAGAATTAATTCTGCAGAATACAAATTAACCCCTTAAATGCAGGGCATCAATAATCTTCAGATACCTCGTTCTGTCCTTTCGCATCAGATAGTTGAGATGGCGCCGCCGGTCGTTCACCATCTTGATTAATCCCTGTCTTGAATGCTTGTCTTTGGGAAACTGCTTGAGATGTTCAGTGAGAATTTTAATCCGTTCGGTCAGAAGTGCAATCTGCACCTCCGGTGATCCGGTATCCTTTTCGTGCCTTCTAAAGGTTTCCATTATATTTTTCTTCTGGTCTTTTTCTAAAGCCATTATTCATTCTCCTTTCTATTTAACGTTATTATGCACATTTTTTAATAAATGTCAATGGGGTAAAGATTGTTGAAATTTTATGGATTTCGGGTATTATTATTCAGGAGATTATATGACCACATCAACAGCGAACCCTGGAGCACGGTGAAATGGCGGCGAGGAACAGGGTTATTATTCATTCTGTTATCAACATAATCTTTGCAGTTCTTTTCGGCGCCATCCTCTTCCGACTGTGTCTCGGAATGACAGTACCCGACGCCGCTGTATATTTGAAGACAGTCGGGTTCATTCTTCAGCCGGTCTTTCTGCTGCGTAATCTGTCAGACGACCTGATATTCATCATTCTTTACCTTACATTGTGGATATATGCTCTTTTGAGACAATCGGTTGCGGAAAACAGACCGGGCGGCTTGATTTTTTATCTCCGGACGATCTTCTGGGCGGCGGCTGCCGCGATTCCGTTCTTTATCTTCGGTATTCAATATTTTTCTTTACTGCGATTCAATTCGGCAATCAATTCTCAGGTGTTGCGGATCATTCCCTTCCTCAGTCTGTTCATTCTTTTCTTTCTGCTGGCACGATTCCACTTCAGACAGAGATTCACCTCTGCGCTTATCTGGACGATCAATTCGGTGACGGCGGCGATCTTTTTGATAACCTTAGCCGATTTACTTCCTATGATAAAGACCCAGCCGTTCTTTGATGTCCTCCATTACCGGATTTCTTTGATAAATGATTTTATGTATCGTTTTCCCGCACCTGCCTTTCTGCTCTTTATCGGCGTGGGATTTTTTCTATGCTTCATTATAAAAAGGTATTTTATTCTGTCCGGAAAAAACGTGGGTTCTTTGAAGAACCTCTTCTTTTCCGCCTCACTCTTTCTTCTTCTTTTTTCCTTTCTTTTTATTCTGATGAATGACTATCAAAGATATGAGAAGTTTGATTATAGTGCAGGCATCAATACAATCTATCTGACAAAATATCAGAACCGACAGAGTATCTGGTTTGATAACAGAGCCATTCGATTTCGTTCAGGCGATTTCAAGATGTCTTATCCGTTCGGAGACTTTGAACTTCCTGATACTCTTCGGGCACATGCCGGCCAGATAGCAGAGATGGGATTGATCGAGGGCTTGAGTTATTATAAATTGAGGAGGATTCTGAAGATCGCCCGGTACGGACCCCGGGATTCGACACTCTTTAATTTGCTCGGCGATTTGATCGACGAAGAGAAATATGTAATTCCTTCTTTTTTAAAGAAAACCCTCGCTGGTATCAAAACCCGGTACACAGAGAACGCCGATATCGATCTGAACGGCTGGATCGAATTCAATGATCGACCTTTTGAAGATATCGATGTCTGTTTCAGCCGACACATCGAAGCGGAGCGGGTGTACTCTGAGCCTGTATGGAAGGGCAAAACAGACAATAATGGAAAGTTCAGTTTCAACTGCTACAATGGAGTCAAACAGAAGAATTCATATTTTCTGGTCTCTTTTATGTTCCCTGATACATTTATCGGTTATGCAATAGAGTATCTAAAGGTCTGTAATCCTTTCCACCATTTTTCCGATGCCGGTTCTTATATCCTTGATACCGCCAGGATCGAGGTGAAGAAGCGAAAAGGTTCCAGAAATTTCATTACGGCGAACATCTATCCTGATGCACCGCTCGATTCATTTGAACTCTGGTTTCCGGCAATCGAACAGACCACCGGAGCAGGGATAACGGCTCATATCATTCAAGGTGGGAAGATTGTCGTGGACAGGATTTCCCTGGTCGGCTCGGCGGGTCAGGTTGATACAGAGGAACTTAAACACAGGATACTGAAAAAGACGAAGAAGTGGAGATTCTTCGGTACTCCGGACAGATGTCCGATAGAAATTTATTTAAACGCGGATAAGGGCTGGTAGGATTCAGGGATTGATCCGACGCGCGAGCAATTTCCCCAGGTAATCGTATTCAATATTGACGAAAGAGCCGACTCTCAATCTTCCCAGGGTCGTCTCTTTCAGGGTATAGGGGATGAGGCTGACGGCGAAAATATTACCGGAGACGTATGAGAGTGTCAGGCTTACGCCGTCCAGGGCGATGGAACCTTTCGGTATCAAATACCGGGCGTTTCCAGAACCTGCCTGGAAATAGTATTCATTCTTTTTTATCCGGATGCATTTACCCACTTCATCGATATGCCCAAGCACGATATGGCCTCCGATGCGGCCGTCGAACTTCAGGGCGCGTTCAAGATTTACATAATCACCGCGCTTCCAGTCCTGCATCGTGGTTATTCTCTTCGTCTGTCTCATCGCCTGCACACTGAATTCATTTTCACCGACATCCGCGACAGTAAAACAGATCCCCTGGACCGCGATACTGTCGCCCTTTTTGTTTTCAAGGTCGGATTCAATGAATATTTGATTTCTTACAATCTTTTTTATTCGTCCTTTTTCTTCAATTATGCCTGTAAACATGATATAATAAATCCTCCCCGCTCTTTTCTTTTTTTCTGTAATTTGATAAAACATATTGCAGAAGATTCTCCGAAATCGACAGTCCTTTTTCAATACGGTGCGGCGCCATGAAGAGGAATATTTCGTCATATAGGGCTTCATTGAAAAATTGCGCGAATATCTTTCCGCCGCCCTCGACCAGTATCGAATTTATCCCGGCTTCGGTGAGTCTCTTCAGTATCGTCTTTAATGAATATTCTTTTCCTTCGAGGTAGATGAAGTTCACCCCTGCTTCGGTCAATCTCTTTATCTTGTCCGGTTCATTTCCAGAGTCGGTTATGATGAATCTTTTCACCCCGGGTTTCAGAAAATTGGCGTTCAGGGGGATTCTCAGATGGGGGTCGATCACCACCCTCGCCGGATTGTTTCTGCCGACGAGGCGGTCCGTCAAAAGAGGATCGTCGGCAAGTACTGTATTTATGCCGACCAGCACCGCACCCACCCGGCTTCTCAGAGAATGCACCCACCTTCGTGACGGTTCTGAGGTGATGTATTTTCCTTTGTATCCTGAGAGTTTGCCGTCTTCTGAAACGGCTATCTTCAGTATCACATAGGGCGTTTTCGTGGTGATGAATTTTTTGTAGATTCGATTAATCTCTTCTGCAGCGGCTGATAAGACGTTCGTCGTTACTTTAATATTGTTCTTCTTTAAAAACTCCATTCCTTTGCCGTTCACAGCAGGGTTCGGGTCGATCATTCCGATCACCACCCTTTTTATTCCCGCCCTGCAGATCGCATGCACACAGGGAGGGGTGTGGCCGGTACTGCAGCACGGTTCAAGATTCACGTAGAGTGTAGCATTCTTTGCCCTGGCTCCGGCGTCGGTGAGTGCGACCACCTCTGCATGCGCTTCACCTCTTCTTCTGTGGAACCCTGTTCCGACGATCCGATTGTTCTTTGTGATTACCGCACCGACCAGCGGATTGATACTGGTCCTGCCGCCGCCTTTTTTCGCCAGAGAAACAGCCCTTTGCATGAACATTATGTCATAGTCTTTTTGAATATCCGCCATTTCGGAAAGTATAATCGTGTAGATTCAGAAGTCAAGAGACCGTGATGAATAAGGAACAGAAGTGTGTCTTTAACAGATGCGGGGCAGGCCTTCGGCTTCGGTCTGGAGCAGGGGATGGATACCGCCGATCCTGGTTTTCAACCAGACTCCCGGAGGTTCATCCACCACTTCACCGATGATTGCGGCATTCTTGCCCAGGGGATGCGCCCTGAGTTTTTTGAGGAGTCTACCGCCGGCTTTTTTGCTGACGACGGCGATCAATTTCCCTTCATTCGCGATATAGAGCGGATCAACCCCGAGTATTTCAGAGACGCCGATGACTTCTTTTTTAATGGGGATCTTTTTTTCGTCAAGCACGATGCCGAGTTCAGTATCATCGATTATTTCATTCAGCACCGAAACGACTCCGCCGCGGGTCGGGTCCCGCATACACCGCAGCTCACCTTTGAATCCGGTCAGGTTCCTGGTGAGAAGATTCAAAGGGGCGCAGTCACTCTTTATATTCGAGCGCAGGCCGAGATTCAGTCTTTCGTTCATTACGGCGATTCCGTGGTCGCCGACCGTGCCGCTCACCAGCACCAGGTCGCCGGGTTTTATCTTATCTTTTGACAGGGGGATTTTGATGACACCGACCCCTGAAGTGGTGATGAATATCTTATCCGCCTTACCTTTTTCCACTACCTTGGTGTCGCCGCAGACGACCGCAACCCTTGCCTTTCTGGCGGCGGCGGCTGCTGATTTAAGAATTCTCTTCAGGTCTTTTATCGGGAAGCCTTCTTCGATGATCATGGAGAATGCAATGAATCCGGGCACGGCACCTTTCATTGCAAGGTCATTGACCGTGCCGTAGATTGCAAGTTTTCCGATGTCGCCGCCGGGGAAGAAGAGCGGCTGGATTACATAGGAGTCAGTGGTGAAGGCGAGATTGTTTTCTTTTATCTTCAGTTCGGCAGAATCCTCGAGCTTTTTCAGAGTTCTGTGGGTGAAGTATTTCAGGATGATCTTTTTTATGAGGCGGCTGCTCGACAGGCCGCCGGCTCCATGGCTCATTCTGATATTCTTTTCAGTCATAGCAGGGTCAGACAAGGGTTATTTCATACGTGTCGCGGAGAAATCCACGGGCATCATGTTTTTCCTTGAAACGGCCGAGTCCCCAGTTCGGCTCCATATTCAGGGTGAATGTTCCGAGATCAAGGAAACGGATTCCTCTGTTTCGTCCCCATTTGATGATTTCGTAAAAGAGTAGATTGATGGGTCGGTAATTCTGGAACTTCTCGTCATGGCTGATATAGAAGGCGAGGGTTACGTTCTTGTTGGTATTGAAGAGCACGACTCCGCCGATCATCCTCTCTTTTAAATAGGCGGCGAAGAGGATGATCTCTTCGGGAAACAGTCTTTTCAATTTCAGGAGTTCTTCGATGGTGTGGGTGGGTGATACATTGTGTCTCATTCCCAGGTTATGTTCCAGAATTTTATAGAAGGTTTTGAAGTCGTCGGAGATTTTGACATATACCCCTTCACGAAGCGCCTTTTTCGTGGAACGCCGGGCGTCTGAATGGAAGGTCATAAGCGGCTCGGCACAGGAGAGGGGGATTACCGCGGTGATCTCCCGTTTTAAATAGCGGAATCCGTTTTTCAACAGGGCGAAATCGATGTATTGATTGGGTTCGGTGTAGTAGATCAACGGTGTCTGGGTGAGGATGATTCTTTTGTAGCCCTTCTCTTTGAAGTATTTAGTCAGATGCTCCACCATAATACAGACTTTATGGATACCCAGCCGGTTCTTCAGAACGAATCCGCCGTAAGAAGCGCCCTGGTGGGATATTATCGTCTTTTCCTTTTCCACCGCGGGAAAGAGCGCGATGATATTCGTCTTCTCTTTTATGATACAGTGAAAATTTTTGAATCGGTTCTGTGGATGGTAGCTTAAAAATTTCAGATAATGGAACATCGTGCCGTTGTTGGCGGCGGCGACGAATGCTTCCCATTGCCCGTTCTCTTTTTCAGTCAGCCTGTGAACTTCCATCTGTGGATTGAGTATAATGAAAGGGCGAAAAATGTCAATAGTCAAAAACCTCCCCCTTTCTCCTCTTCTCCTCCCCCTTGATGGGGGAGGATTAAGGTGGGGGTGATCTTTCTTCCAGCACCGCTCCCATTCACCCTCTCTCCGTTTCTCCCTTTCCCAACGCTCTCAACGATCCCAACGTCCTGTTCTTTCCAAATCCGAAATCCGAAATGCCTTTATTCTTTCTCCTGTCATTCTGATCTGACTGATTAGGAGGCATTATATTCCCATTACGATGGGATTCAGGCATTGATGGGTAGTCTGAGGTTGATTAGGATAACGATTATAGTCAGTTTATCAATGGTCTTAAGTATGCGGTGATTACGCTCCCGGGTGTTTCTGATC
>DRIG01000008.1 GCA_011052815.1 candidate division WOR-3 bacterium
AGGGCGTGGTCTGAGTAGATATAGATACTTTCTGAAATATATTTTATACTTATCCCGACATTACCGTTTTCTGATACGGCTATTTTGCTGCTCAGGATCATTGAAAAGTCATTGGCAGTATAATAGACCAGTGAATCCTCTGAGGGATAATTGGGATGCCATTCAATATCTCCGTAATCGAAATTGATGAATGCCAGGCCGAAATCGATTGATTTTATTTTTTTGCTTAATGCCAGGGATACACTCTGCATCGAGAGGTAAAAACGATTGTAAGAACAGTATAGATTGTAATCTTCGTACCCGTTGAGATTCGCCGGATTATAAAAGACCGCCTCTGCATCTTTTGAAATCGAGAAAGATGTTGAAACGCCTGCCGGTGATGCCGGCAAAAGAAGAGAATTCACCCCTGATGACGAAATCAAAAGAAATATCAATAGACTCATTTATTCCTCGATAATTTCCACATTGGCTCTCGGCAACGTGATCTTTTCTTTATTCTCCAGTTCGACTTCCAGAACACGGACCATGGCTTCTGTTTCAATCTTCGCCAGTTCCACGGGTAGCGCCACAACTTTACCGATCTCTCCGAAATGGGGCTCTCTGATAATCCTTACCGACATACCCACCTCAAGGCCGGTGCCGGTTGAGATATCTGATACCTTTCGGGATGTTGCCGTTTCTTCTAAGGGCACGATGACTTCGGGCCGCATAACGCCGGCCCTTATCTGAGTCGCTCCGTTTATCGAAGCCTTTTTTCCGACCAGGGACTTCAACAATTCAAATGTACGTGCCGCCATCTTCAGTTTACCGAATCCTTCAGTGGCGATCAGAGTAAGACCCACCTGTTCTGAACCGGTTATCGCGACTCCGATTTCATAACCCATGAATTTCTTTAAATCCTGGTCTTCTATACCGCCGACGACAATGCCTTTTACTCCGACTTTTTTCGCCTGTTCCAGGGCTTCATAGGTGACCATTGAACCGCCGATGATTATTTTTCCTTCCATGGATTTATCGATTTCTTTCTCAGTCAGCACTTCTGCCGGATTGTTGACCGCCATTGCAATTGTGCCGATGGTTTCACCGCCGATTCCGAAAATCCCTTGAATAAAACTGCCGCGCGTCCTTATCTCCACCCCTTCATTTTTGATGATATCCGTCACTTCTCCATCGATATAGGCGATAACCTCAACGGGGATGGGCGGTTCACGCATAATGACTTGGCCGGTTATCTTTGATACATTCTCGATAATTCCGTCGATAGGGCTCTTGACCGAAGATTTAAAGAGACCGAACAACCCTTTGCTCTGAGCGATGATTTCATCCTTTTTCACCTCTTCACCGGCTTTTTTCAACATGGCTTCTTCAATCTCATCGGGTAAAATACCTAATAATCCGGCGATATTCAATGTTTGAACATTGCCCGGCAGATTCGTTCTTGCGACCACCTGTTCTGCCTTGACTTTGTCACCTTTTTTCACCAGAATATCACCGGGCAGAGGCAGGCGCCGCTCTTTTGTTAAAACAGTGTGTGCGAGTACTTTTAAGCCTGGTGTATAAGCATGTGCCAATTCAAGCCTCCTTTTCGTTTATATCTATAATATCCATATTTTAATGATGGTCAAGAGGGTTGTAAATATCTCCATAATATCAAGCTTTTTTGAGGAATTTTTCAACGGCGCGCAGGTTGAGCAGATCATCCTTTAATGATTGACGGGGTGTCTCCATGATAAAAGGTTTGTCAAAAAGAAGGGGGTGGGTTATGATATATCCCATTCCCCTGCCTATCTTACCTTTGCCCACGTGCCAGTGTCGGTCGACGTGCGAGCCGCATTCTGTCTTTGAATCATTGAGGTGGATTAGCTTCAGTCTCTTAACCCCTATTATTTTGTCGAATTCCGTTAAGGTCTTCTCCACGGCGCTTCTGGTTCTGAGGTCATAACCGGCGGCGAACGCATGGGCGGTGTCAATAACCACCCCTATCCGCTTCTTGTCATTGATTCCCTTAATGATACTCTTTATCTGCTCGAATCTGCAGCCCAGTTCATTTCCACTACCGGCGGTGTTTTCCAGCAGTAAGATGACGCCGTTCTTTACTTTATCAAAGGCGAGATTTATCCCTTTGATCATCTGCTCAATTCCTTTTTTCTGATTTTCAGACGAACCGATATGGACGATTAAGAACCGCGCACCGAGTAGATCACTTCTTTTCAAATCCACAATCAAAGAATCGACGGATTTCTTAAAGAGTTTGGAATCCGATGCGGCGAGATTGACAAGATAGGGCATATGAACAAAGACCGGATAAATATCTGATTTCTGGACGGCTTTTCGAAACAGAGCAACGTCTTCTTTGTCAAGGGACTTGGAATGCCATCCCCGGGGATTGCGTGAAAACATCTGGATTGTAGTACAGCGGCGTTCCACGGCGCGTTCAACCACATTCCTGAAGCCGCCGGCGATCGATATGTGAAAACCGATTCTCATCGCCGAAAATTAAGCCGGAGAAAAACAAAGATGTCCATTGGAGGATTTCTATTTGCGCGTCAATACAACCAGTGAATCAGGATCCGTGGTGAGGTATCGGTCTTTACCGAAATATAATGCGGGCCTTACTTTACCGACATCAATGAGCTGGTCTGAAACAAGGATCTCTTCTTTAAAATAGATGAGAACGATCTTGCCCACAAAGAGAAAGTGGTCGCCCAGTTTATGAACGGCGAATTTTTCACACTCATAAGCGGCATAGGCGTTATCCAGAATCGGTCCATTGATCTTTTCTCCAGGAGAGAACTTTATCTTGAATTCAGTGAATTTATTTATATCTCTTCCTGAAACACCGCCGGTTTTGGCGATTATTCCGGCGTCTTTATGAAATAAGAAATTCACCGTGAATCCGTCCGATTTTTCCAGAAGTTCATAGGTGAATCGTTTGGGTGATATGAGCACACCGTAGAGCGGCGGTTCCGCTGAAATCGCTGTATGCCATGCCGCCGGCATTATGTTTTCGGTTACGCCGACCATCGCGACGGCTTGCGGAAAAAAATAATAAAATTTGCCGATATTATCGCTTTTCTTCATCTTATTTTTTCTTTTTTTTACGGTCACAGACCGTACATACCTTTTTGCCTCTTTTCTGGATCAATCCCCTGCCGCACTTGGGACACTTTTCTTTCAGGGGCGGGTAGAAACTCGAGAAATCACATTGTTTGCATTTGTAGATTTTACCGCGCCGGGTGGTTATTATTATGAGTTCGCCTCCGCATTCTGGACAGGGTGCGTCATGGGTGAGGTTTTCCGTGTAGCGGCATTCAGGATAGCCTGAACAGGCGAGAAACTTACCATACTTGCCGTGTCTGATAATAAGCGGTTTTCCGCATTTCGGACACTTCTTCTCACTCTTTTCAACCTCAAGATTCTCGGAATATTTACATTCAGGAAATCCGGAACAGGCGAGAAATTTTCCGTATTTACCCCAGCGGACCACAAGAGGACGCTGACATTTCGGGCATTTCTTTTCCACCTTCTGGGTAATGGATTCTTTAATCTTGGGTACTTCTTTCTTTGTTTTGTTCAGGGTGATTACAAAGGGGTCGTAAAATTCCTGGACCACTTCCTGCCATGCCTTTTTGCCGAGCTCCACCTGATCGAGTTTCTTCTCCATCTTGGCGGTGAAAGAGACTTCGAAGATATTGGAAAATCTCGGTATTATGATGTTATAAACCTGCATCCCCAGTTCCGTCGCTTTTATCTTACTGTTTTCCTTTACCACATATCCGCGGTCAAAGAGCCTTTGTAAAATATGGGCGTAAGTGGAAGGTCTGCCGATACCGTTCTCTTCCAATTTTTTTATCAGGCTCGCTTCACTGTATCGGGGAGACGGTTCGGTCTGTTTCTCAGTAAATTCTATCTCCAGCATTTCCACGGTATCTCCGACACTCATCTTGGGCACCGCACCTTTTTCCACAACGTCTCCGCTTACCAGTTGATACCCGAGAAAGATGGGTTTCAATTCTTCAGCCCGGAAATCTATTCCCATATAAGAAACGACCGCTTCTTTCTTTGAATATCGCGCCGGTGCCATCTGGGAAGCGGTGAAACGGTCAAATATCAATTTATAGAGTTTGTATTGATCCGGTGTGAGGTGTTCTTTTATCTTTTCCGGTTCGAGTTTTATCTTGGTCGGTCTGATTGCTTCATGGCCGCCCTGCACATTTTTACTGTCTTTAAACACCCTGACTGTTTTATTGAGGTATTCACTGCCGAACTTTCCGCTGATATAGCTGCGCAGTTCTTCCAGTGCCGTGTTATTCACCCGGATTGAATCAGTCCTCATGTAAGTGATTAATCCTATACTACCTTCGGGCAGTTTGATTCCTTCATAGAGATTTTGTGCGATAAACATTGTCTTCTTTGCAGGAAAACCGAAACGTCGTGCAGCTTCCTGCTGCAGGGTTGAAGTGATGAAAGGAGGTGGTGGAAAACGTCTCGGTGTGGTCAGACGGAAAGAGGTTACATTGAACTTCACTCCTTTTTTCAGCAACCCCTTGAAACGATGCAATTCTTCTTTTGTCGCGATCTTTCTGTATGTTCCGTCGATACGCCACAGTGTCCCCTTGAATTTCTCATCAGCTCCAGTTAAAAAATTAGCCTCGGCGGTCCAGTAAGGAGTTGATTTGAAAGATTCTATTTCCTGTTCGCGTTCACATATCAGGCGCAGTGCTACACTCTGCACCCGTCCTGCAGACAATCCACTTTTCAAAATCGACCATAAAAGCGGACTTGTATAGTACCCGACGATTCGGTCCAGTATTCTTCGTGCTTTATGGGCGTTCACCAGGTTTTCATTGATGGTCGTCGGCGTCTTCAACGCCTTTCTGACGTGCTCCGGAGTTATTTCGTAAAAGAGGGCTCTTTTGATCTGGGTGTTGTTTGAATTCAATTCCTCGGCGAGATGCTGGGCAATGGCTTCTCCTTCCCGATCCGGGTCTGGCGCCAGGAAGATCTCCGACGAATCCTTGCATGTTTTTTTGATCTCTTTTATAAGTTTCGCTTTGCCCCTGATTCGTATGTATCTGGGCTGGAAATTGTTGTTGATATCGACCCCTAAATCGGATTTCGGCAGGTCTTTTATATGCCCCTGTGAACTGATCAAAACATAGTTTTTGTCAAGAAAGTTCCTTATTGTTTTGCACTTTGTCGGCGATTCGACAATAATTACTTTTTTGTCTTTATGCGTCTTTGTTTTCTTTTTTGAAGTTTTTGTTCGAGCCACAGCGGTATTATACACTGTTTGAAAACCAAAGTCAAGGAATTTTTGAGTTGAAATCCGACAGATTTCCTGTCTTGACGCTTTCTGATATCTGGTTATAATGGAACAATTGATTTAAATTTAATTTTGATGATTTGGGAAAGTGATGGATGAAATAATAGGACACCTTATAACAACCTTCGACTGAATACACAATGTTTAAAGTCAACCCCATACTCAGTATGAGCATAATCTTTCTTACCGGCTGGGTGATGAGCAAGTTGATAAAGAAAGTCAGATTACCCACGGTCACCGGCAATTTGCTTCTGGGAATAATAATCGGTCAGGAAATTTTTGATTTGATTTCTCAAGAGATCCTTGATTCTTCTTCGTTTATTTCAAATATCGTACTGGGGATGATTGCCTTCACAATTGGCCAGAATTTTTCACTGCAGAAATTCAGAGAGATCGGCAAGACCGTATTGTTGATTTCTATTTTTGAAGCACTAGGTGCCTGGATTCTGGTGACGACGATCTTTTTCACATTGTTGAAACAGCCTTTTCATGTCGCTATTCTGTTCGGTTCCATTGCTTCGGCGACCGCACCGGCGGCGACAGTTATGGTTATTAAAGAATACAAAGCACGAGGATTTTTTTCCAATATCCTCTTGGGTGTGGTCGCTCTTGATGATGCGTGGTGTCTTATCATCTTCGCGGTTTCTCACGCCCTGTCGCGCTCCATCGGCGCCCATATCGTCGAGAACGGTTTTGTTTTCACGGTCATTCTCAAGGTGATTCTGGAAATCGGCGGCGCCGCTGTGCTGGGTTGTGGTTGTGCATTTATCCTTGATTTTCTCTCGCGCTACATTCGAACCAGGAGTGAACTCCAGATCTATACGCTTGGTTTTATTCTGCTCGTTGTTGGCGTCGCCATTCATCTGCATATTTCTGTTTTGTTATCGGCGATGTTTCTTGGTGCTTGTCTGATAAATATTGAAAAGCACTTTGAAGAGAAAGGGTTTTTTGACGCCCTGAAGAATATCGAACCGATGCTCTATATGCTTTTCTTTATACTTGCCGGCGCCAACCTCTCTTTTTCATCGCTCAAAGCTATCGGTTTACTCGGCATTGCATATCTGATATTCCGTGTAATTGGTAAGATGGGAGGTTCATATCTCGGCGCGACCCTTGCCCGGGCACCATCAAACGTACGGAAATACATTGGACTGGGATTAATACCCCAGGCCGGAGTCGCCTTAGGCGTCGCCCTGGTTGTTAAAACCGATTTTCCAGAAGTCGGTCAGATCATATTTAACACAATCATTGCGACCACGATCATTTATGAGCTTGTCGGTCCGGTCATTGCAAAGATCGGACTTCAGAAAGCCGGTGAGATCAGGGAATCCGCAGATGATGATTATTAGCGGTGACAGAAAAAAAATCGGGGCGATCGGATTTGAACCGACGACCTCCAGCACCCCAAGCTGGCGCGCTAATCCACTGCGCCACGCCCCGATGGTAAATTATAGCTAAGCTTTCCGTAATGTCAAGACAGGGGTAAATTGACTCCTCTCCACTTTTTTATCATCCCTCCGCCCGCTCTTTTGTCATTCTGAAGGAGTCTGCCCGAAGCAGACGACTGAAGAATCTCAATGACTAATGACTGATAAAGATTCTTCGTTTCACTCAGAATGACAGAGAAAGAAGGCAAACCGCCCAAAGAATTGATTTTCCAGTGTAAAAAAGATGATACAATATGGCTTTATGTCTATTCCGGTGATAGACCAATGAACCGGTTTAAAACGATATGCGGCGCAGATAATGCAAAACCAGACGGCTGGGATGGATGGTTCGGCGATCTTAAATTAATTGATGCAAATGGTGATGGAGTCCAGGATTTGATTCTTACAGTCAATTCAAGCTTTGACTTACACCCGCGTGGTCTGTTCGTGTATGATATAAAGAACAGTCGTGAAATCTGGCATTACTGGATCGGAGGTTCGCCAAGAAGTTTGAACATAGTTGATGTTGATGATGATAATGATGCGGAGATCATCGTCACCACCACAGCTGTCGCCAACGGTTATGCGGTTAACGGCTTTGATGACAGGGATTCTTATGTTTTTGTCTTCGATAAAAAAGGTGTTCTTTTATGGCATCGAAAAATCGGTAGTATATTCAGCGATGCATTATGCTGGGTCGGCGACATAGATGATGATCAGGAAATTGAAATCGTCATAACAGAATGTGATGGAACCGCAGATAAAGAAACCTGAGTTTACTGATAATGACCTGCATGGAATTATTGAGGCGGTCTTACAGAAGTATGAGAGGAACCTGCCCCGGGGTATCAAGGTGAAGCGCTATTTTGCCGAGGATATATCTTCTATTAAATGCGATCAGGCGCAGCTCAATGCGGCGTTCTCCAATCTTGTTGAAAACGCCTTAGAGGCGATGGGAAGCAAAGGGGTATTAACAATAAGGACCGCGGTTGTGGAGAAGATCATTGATAAGAGTGTTAAGAGGTATGTTGAAATAAAGTTTGAGGATACAGGAAAAGGTATGTCAGAGCAGGAACTGGCGAATCTTTTTAAGCCCTTTGAGTCGAACAAGCCCGGGGGTACGGGTCTTGGTCTGGTCATTACCCGTTCGATTATTGAGCAGCATCAGGATCAGATTAAGATAGAGAGTAAAGAAGGTATTGGAACCGTGGTGACGGTGCTTTTATCCACTAAGAGGTGATAACCATTATGATGGTTGGTTATTTTGAATAAAGGTTGTTAGGTTATGGATAAGTTTAAGATTCTTATTGTTGATGATGAACCAAAGATCTGCAGAATTCTGGAGGAGATTCTTGAGGCCGAGGGGTATGCCACACAATTTGTTCTCAATGGCACCGATGCCATAAAAAAACTTGAGAAGAATGATATTGATATGGTTCTGCTCGATATAAAATTACCAGATATCGACGGTATTACTTTATTGAAAAAATTCAAAAAGATGAAACCCGAGCTCTTGGTGATTATGATTTCAGCTTTCGGAACAGTGCAGCTGGCGGTTGAAGCCTTAAAGAGCGGTGCTGAAGATTTTATTGAAAAACCACTGGAGACGAATCGTATTTTGACGACGATCAAAAGCGCCTTCAAGAAATTCGAGTTGAAGAAACAGCGTGATTCATATCGCACTGAATTATTAAAGGGTTATCAGATCATCGGTAAATCAGAGGTCGTTAAAGAACTTTTAGAATTGATTAAGAAATTCGCCGCTACCGAAAGCATTGTTCTGATTTTAGGAGAGACCGGCACCGGCAAAGAACTGGTTGCACATAATTTACACTTTTTGAGCAGAAGGGCGGGCGCTCCGTTCATTAAGGTGAATTGCGCCGCTTTGCCCGGTGAATTGATTGAGAGTGAATTGTTCGGTTATGAAAGGGGAGCCTTTACCGGTGCCAGCCGTCAGAAAAAGGGCTATTTTGAGGCTGCGCAGAACGGGACATTGTTCCTTGATGAGATCGGTGATATGCCGCTCTCTGCCCAGGCAAAGGTGCTGCACTCCATTGAAGAGCAGGAGATCTTTCACCTTGGAGGGACAAAACCGATCAAGATTGATGTCCGTATCATCTGCGCGACGAATCAAAACTTAAGTGAATTGATCGAGGCACGGAAGTTTCGTGAGGATCTGTACCACCGGATTAATGTCCTGTCGATTACCATCCCTCCGCTGCGGGAACGAGTCGAGGATATCCCGGTTCTTGCCCGTTATTTTTTGGAGAATGCCTGTTTTGACAACAACATACCGGTGAAGAAGTTTTCTTCTCAGGCATTGAATTTTCTGAAGAACTTCACCTGGCCCGGGAATGTGCGGCAGTTGAAACACCTTATGAGTAAAATAGCCATTCTAATAGACGAACCGGTGATCAAGGTCGCTCATATAAAGAAGATACTTTCCTTTAAATCGATAGAGGACGAGACGTATATTAAGGGCGGTATTAAAGCGGCTCAGATGAGGTTTGAACGCGAACATATCATCAAAACGCTGAATGAGAATAACTGGCAGATCAGTGAGACCGCCCGCTCTCTCGGTATCGACCGCTCCACTTTGTTCCGCAAGATGAAGAAATTGGGGATAAAGAGATAGTTTTAACGCTCTTGTTATTGATCTGAAGAGACAAAGATCAAAATCTGTATATATTCCTCTTGCATTAGAGTAAAGATTGAATATAATTAAATATGGAAAAACTACCTCTGTTTTTGAAGAAATACTTCTGGGAAGTGGAATTTAAAGATTTGGATCTGCGGAAGAACCGTATTTATATTATCAAACGAATTCTGGAGTACGGTGACGAAAAGTCGATTGTATGGTTATGGAAAAGAGTTGGAAAATCAGAAATAGAAAATGTATTAGTCAACTATCGGGGTTTTTCACGGAAAAGTGCCAATTATTGGGCACTTATGTTAGGAATACCACGAAAAAAGGTGCGATGTTTGAACAAACTCTTACCAAAAAAGCAAAAGATACTCTGGCCATATTAAGCCGTTCTCACCTGCTTGAAAATGCGTATTTAGCTGGAGGCACAGGTGCCGCACTTCAGTTAGGGCACCGTATTTCTATTGATTTTGATTTTTTCACACAGGAGGATTTTATTCCTAAAATATTCGCCGGAAAGTTATCTCAATTGGGACCATTTGAAGAAGAACAGACTGATAAAGGTACAGTTACAGGAGAATTTAGAGGAATCAGATTCAGTCTGTTTGTTTATAAGTATCCTTTACTTTTTCCGACAATACAATACAAATCATTACACATCGCGGATATACGCGACATCGCAGCGATGAAGATAGATGCAATTGCAACTCGGGGATTAAAACGGGATTTTATTGACTTATATTTTATATGTAATGCCGGTTATAAATTGTCTGAATTATTAAGTTTTTATAATCAGAAATATAAAACTTTATCTTCTAATTTAATTCACATTCATAAAAGTTTAGTTTTTTTTGATGATGCAGAATCTGATAAAATGCCCAGGATGATAAAAACCGTAAGGTGGCAAGACATAAAAAAATATTTTGAAGATGAGGTGAAAAAACTGACAGTGGTTTGAATGATGCGGTGGAGTAGTTTTAGCGCAGTTTTCTGCCGGTCGTTGTAGTAGTCAGCTTGCCGTGTTTTACACCCCGGGTGCTGAGAAGCCTGTCGGCGATGTGTTTTATGGTTTTCGCCTTACCCCTGACTACAAGCACTTCCAGACAGTTGTGTTTGTCAAGATGAATATGCATTGTGGAGATGATCTGTTTGTGATATCGATGTTGAATCGCGGTGAGGGTTTCAGTTAATTCCCGCACTTCATGGCTGTACACGATGGTGATTGTCCCCACGGTCTCTTCGGTCGTCAATTGCCACTCTTGTTGAACCAGCTTTTCTCTGATTAAATCACGGATCGCTTCAGAACGATTTTTATATCCCAGCTTCGAAATCAGATTATCGAATTCCTTTAATAATTTTTGGTTCATTGATATTCCGAATCTCGTTGCGGTTTCCATTTAATTTTCTCCTTTTTATAAAGTATATTTAATTAAGACGAACGGTCAAGAGTAAAAAAGGGAAGGGAAATAATGGGGAGGAGTTGGTAAAAAAATACGGGTATTAGAGTTTTGCGCGGACTGCGGGTGGTATGGAGCGAAATATCAAAATGGCGAAGACCATTATAATCATCAGAAATACACCGACCCCGCGGATGATCGGATACGGTGAGAAAAATTTTGAAATAGCTCCGAAGAATATCGCGGAAATAACAACGGTCAAATTTATGACGAACTCCTTGGTCGCAAATACCCTGCCCCTTATGCCTTTCAGTACATCTTCCTGAAGCATTGTATCCTGGGCGATGCCGATAAATGAAAAGACCATACCGGCGATGAAGGCTATCGTGTAAAGAAAAAACGGGGTGGTAAATATCGGTCCGATAATAAAGAAGAAACCAAGGACCGCAATGCTTATGATTATTATTTTACCGCGGTTGATCATCTTGCCGAAAAATCCCATCAACAGCCCGCCGATAAGCATGCCGATTCCTATGACACCGCCGAACCAGCCGACACCGGTGGTGCCGAGCCCGAAGATCTGTTGAACCAGATAGATCAAGATGATATATGCCACCGCCGCCACAAAGGGCAGGATGAATACGGACAGCATTACGAATATCACCACCCGGTCTTTTATAAGCAAACCACCCAGTTCTTTTAAATCCTGAAAAAAGAGCCTGGCGGATTTTTTAAGTTCTTTTCTTAATGAAAATTCCAGTTTTTTAACCGGTGCGAATAATGATTTTGTTCCCATACCGAGCACCAGGAGTCCGGCGATGAGGTGAGTGGACGCATCGATGTAGAATCCGAAACGCCAGCCGACCCATTTGACGAGGTAGCCTCCACCGACCATTCCGATGAAGGTTGCTATCCTCGCCAGGATGATGATCAGGGAGTTCGCCGCAACCAGTTCGTCGTATTCGACCAGGTCCGGGATGATCGCATTCTTTGAGGTGTTGTTGAACATATCAAGGGAAAAGAACGCAATGATCAGAATCCATATCGGAAGAATACTGTGGGTTAATACGACAAAGGTAGGCGTGAGAAAGATCAGTATCGACTGGATCACATGGCAGCGGAGCATAATCGTCTGTTTATTCCAGTGTTCGATAAATACACCGGCGAAAGGAGAAAGGATTACAATCGGCAGAGACCAGGTGATGGCGAATTCGCTGAATGCCGAGACGCGACCGGGAAACATCGAACCGATTAAAGTAATAATGACCATATGGGTGAGGCGGTCTCCGAGTTGCGATATCGTATTGGAAAAACCTAAAAATGTGATTCCACGTTTTTTCAGGAGTTCAAGCATTTTATAGTTTAGTCATCAACCAGGTGAAAGTCAATACAAAAATAGTCCAGTTTTATCTTTGAGTTAACAGGATTAAAAGGATCAAAACTGTCCGGTGATCTTGGCCGTCAAGAAGTGGGTGGTCGTACTGTCAAGGGGATAGGTTACTGTATAGTCACACTGTAGATACAGGAATTTAAAGATATTCAGATTACATCCCAGTCCGGAGATTAAAGTATAACTTTCTCCATTTAAGTAGTTATTCTGTTTTGCTCCGCCGAAATCCAGGGTGACGAACGATCTGGCGGTGAATCTCAGTAAAAATTCGATGATTGTCTTTATTCCGTAATCTTCAGTGCTCGAGAAATTGTAATCATATCTATTCGATTGGTAATTTGTCGTAAATTTTGTCCGCAGCAGTTGAGACCACGGGCGGTTCCATTCAAAATATATATTATCCAGCATCGCAGCCGGATATCCTTCATTATATCTGTGGTTCCAGACAGTCGTAAAACGTCCCAGATCACCGGGTTCGATTTCGAGTTTGATCTCTTCATGTAACGAATTTTTCAAAAGCGGCATACCGTAATAACCGTTGCCGCTTTCGCTGAATGTATGTTTTCCCCATAATGATATCTCGGAAAAAGGAATCAACTGGATGATTACGTAATAGCTGTTCACCGTATTGATGCTTGAGAGAAGACCGGTTTCCAGGGGAGAGAAGACCACGATCGGTTTTTTATATCCGGTTTCGACATTTCTCAGATACTCTTCAAAATTACGGCTTAATCCGAGGGAAAAATTCACGATACTGAAGACCGGTACCCATTGTCCTGGTGCGATATTGAGGTTGTTGAAGAAAGAACCCTTCAATGTCATATCCTGGAACGTCCTTTGAGCAAAGGCCGCTGATTGAAGATTGTAGTTTCCCGTATAATATAGTCCTGATAATATGTCCATATTGATGGTACCGCGCAATTCTTCTTCTTCTTTTATCTTTGATTCATCGCTGTATAGATCGTTGCGCCGGAGATAGATGTCGGTCATTACTGAAAACGGCAGCATGAGATTTGTGTTTATGATATACTCGAAATTGCGGTTATCGCCGCCGGTATTGAAATCCAGAACCGCATTATGTACCATTGAATTGATCTTTATCTTCGAACGAAGAAATTCGGTGCTGTAATTGGTATTAAACTGTATCCTGTCTTTTCGGTAATCCGGTAAAAAGTCTCTGCCGATTATAAGGTAACCGCTCGGTAACTCGGATGCGGTATAATTTACTTTTCCGTATGAGTAGCGGCAGGTATATTGGGTACCGGTTGAATCGATCTCCTGCTTTTCCTTGAACTTACCTTCTAACTTTATACCGGAGATCGGTTCAACCCCGAGGCTCACTGCGCCGTTCTGTTTCAGCCGACCGTACTTTTCTTCATTCAATCCGAATGATTGGAAGTCACCTGAATATCCCGTATAATCGGTGTTTATACTGAAAATTTTGTAGGTGGCGATCAATGAATAAGCCTGTGCCCATTCTTCTTTCGTATCGATGGCAAACTGGGGTATAAACTTAATCTCTTTCCCCGGTGAACCGATCTCAATCTTTCCGGAAAGGTGGCCGACTCTTTGGGTGTCGACCACTGAAAATCCCGGGGCGATGTGGACTTTTTCTCTGATCTGGATATTGGGCTGGACTGCATAAAAAGGATCAGTACGTGTTCTCTCTACAGAAGAGTAGCGTACCTCGATCTCGCTGAAGTCAGAAACCGCTCCCTCCCGAAGGAATAAGAGTATCCCCGAGGTGTAATCGATGATGTAGTCGATTCCACGGGTCATCAGTTCTCCATCGACATATACCTTTTCGCTTACCTTCACAATCGGCCGATACGAGAGGTAGAAAAAGGATGATCGGGAGCGGAATTCGATATTCAAATTATAGAGATTAAGGGTATCGTCATACACGGTATCAGGAAAGGGGCGACGGGCAGGGAATGAGAGGTATCCCAGGTCATAATTTATAAATTCCGCATCGACCACACCGTCTGAGTCGTTGTCAAGCCCGAATTCTGCAAGTGGATGTATTTGATTGAGGGTATCGGTTATGCTCAGAGAAAACGAACCGGGAATGATCTCCGGTCCCAGATAGTATATATTCTCCAGCATATGGTTGCGCACGGAATCTGATTGGATTACGATTTCCCTGCCGTTGATTAATAGAACGATGATATCATCAGCTGCCCGGGGCGTCAGAATGTGGATGATTCCTTTTTCATAATTTATGTGATAATCAACACCGTTAATGAGGGGATCGAAATCACCGGTGATCCCCGCGATCGTAGTACTGAGCCGTGTCTTAATCGAATTTGTGATTGACGAACGGTCGTCGATAAAGAGCGTATCATAACCTCTGGCAACAAAGCTTTCCACAGAATCGATGTAATAGAAGGTATTCTTCTGATAGTTGATGTCGTGCAGAATGAATTCTTTCTCTGTTGAATGGCCGTAAAAGAAATCATTTCTTAATGTAGATTTAAGTTGTCCTCCCTGGATGTTGATATTATGCTCTTTGACTTTTATTTTTGCATTGCCTCCGAATATGGAAAGGCGAGGTACAAAGTCGAATTCATAATATTCCGAGCGCAAGAAACCGCCGTCAACCCTGTAGAGTAAATCCCTGTTTGCTCCGCGATAGCCGAATCCATACATTATCTGTTCTTTATCGGCGTCGTCATAATACAGAGAAAATAACCGGTTGCTGGTGTGTTGGCCGATCAATTTCATATTGATATTTTCGTAATCGGTTGCGGTCGTTGAATCGTTCCAGGTGGTGGTTGTGGAATAATACGCCCGACCCTGAAGTTTTATGTCCGTATTTTTTATCAAACGGGCATGGCCGCCGGCTTCATCGAGATAAAAGATTTTCTCTTTCTTCTCACCGGACGGCTCCAGTCTTTCCGCCCGCCATAATCCGGTTTCTCGATTGAAATATTCAATGTTGAGTTTGTTGATGACGAAGATATAATGCGGCCCCGAATAGACAGCCGTCAATGAATCGTTTTCAATCCCGTTGTTGTGATTGTAAAATTTCCGGCTTTTCTCTTCCCGGTTGTAGATAATCAATCCGTTGTCGGTTGCAAGGAGAAGTTCTTCATTATTGGCTGATATCCCATTGACTCCTTTGACGTCTTCCAGTTCCCTGAAGAGGCGCCAGTCATCCGCTTTCGGCTCATAAAAATATACTTTTTGTCGGCTCACTACAAAAAGGCTGTCGCCGAGATTCGAATAGTCTTTGATCTCCAGGTTTGGATAGATGTTCCAGATTTCATTTTCTTTTTCATAAGCGACGAACTTATCTTCAGCGAGAAACCAGATTCTGCCCGGCGTGTTGATTATGAAACGATAAGAAGATCGAGGCGGGCCGACTGTCTTCTCAACTCGTTCAAATTCGAGGTTGTATCTTAATATCGCGGAATCAGTGGTGAGCCAGATATATTTATCTTCCCGGAGAAGGTGGGTTATTTGCAGTTCGCACACGTCTTCCCATTCCTCGACGTACTTGTCGAATCTTTTCAAGCCGAAGTCACCTCCCAGCCAGACATATTCATCGTCGAAATCCATTCCCTGGATATCACCGGGAAATTCATACGTCTGCCAATCATTGATTCTTACATCCGCGCAAGCCACGCCGTTCGCCGTAACCACCCAGATTATTCCTTCATCAATGCCGACCAATTTTATTTTATTATCCAGTAATCCGTTTGTCTGGGTTATCCGACTCCAGGTCTCTGAACTGCGGTCAAAGGTGTATATTCCGTAAGGCGTGCTGATGAAAAGATAGTCGGTAGTATAGATATCCTGGTTACCGTCAAAAATTATCGGCTTTTGTTCAAACTGTTTTTGAGTGATATTCGTAAGAAACAGAAGGAGTATTATCAATTGCTATTCCGTTATAAACCCCGAAGGGATGTCTTCTTTCTTCTCCTGACAGGCGCGGAGCCTGATCTTTTCTTCGGTTATGTATGTTCCCGATCTCTTTCTTTCTTCACCGATGGAAAAAACTCTTATTGCGGCGGGACCTTCGATCGGACAGCGGGATTCGCAAAGACCGCAGCCCGTGCAGAGCCGTTCGTCGACAAACGGTCTTAAGAGCGTTTTATTGTGAATCGTTTCATTAAGAGAGCTGATTGCATTATAAGGGCAGGCTTCATCACAGATTAAACAGACCTTGTCCTGTTCCCAGGCGATACAGCGGTTTTTATCGATCACCGCGGTTCCTATTTTGACAAAAGTCTTCTCTTCGGATGACAGCCGTCGAATCGCTCCGGTCGGGCACACGCTGCCGCACATATTACAGTTCTTTTCACATCCGCCGATGCGCGGAACGAGCTTCGGCGTCCAGATGCCGTTGATGCCGGCTTCCAGAATACAGGGTTGAAGACCGTTTGTCGGACAGACCTTCATGCATTTTCCGCAGTGCAGACATAGGTTCAGAAAGTCTTTTTCCGGCAGGGAGCCCGGCGGTCTGATGAGTCGGCCGTTCAACTTTTTATGAAGAAGAGACCGGGTCAGGGGAACAGCCACTATCCCCGCGCCGAGCGAAACAAGCAAAGTCCGTTTCTTGATGTCAAAGGGTGTTGTTCTGAAATCGACTTTATATTTGATTGCATTGTCGGGACATTCGTAAAGACAACGCAGGCAATCTATACACTCGGCTGAATCGATCTTTTTAAGCTCGGATTTTATTGCATTTGTCGGACATATCCTTTCACAGATATTACATGCTCTGCATTTTTCAGGAAAGGAGAACTTAAAGACGGAGAACTTCGAAATTACACCGAATAGTGCTCCCAGTGGACAGAGATTGCGACACCAGAAGCGCGGTTCAATGAAGCCTGTACCCAGGATGATCAGAAAGATCGCCAGTACGATGAATGTTTCAGTATATTGGTAATTCGCCGTCATTGTGAAGAGACCGAGCAGATATGTCGCCACGGGATGGATGATCAAGGTGAAAGAACGTTCAAGGATGACCAGAGGATCGAAGAAGTGGACAAAAGAGCCTCCGAGAAGAGCGGAAATGAAGAGGAAAATCAGAAGGAGAAACTTGGTGTTTTTCAGCCGAAGATGCAGACTTATCCGCTTCTTGATCGTTAAGTCGCAGATGTCGATCATCGTGCCGAGGGGGCAGATGAAGCCGCAGAAAAAACGACCGAAGACGAATGAACCCAGAATCATGATTATGGACAGCAGACCGGCGGTTAGTACTGCACGATATGCGATACTCAGAATAATAAAGATAAGGGGGTCGAATCTAAAGAAGAGTGTCTGGATTCTTCCGGCGGTGCTGTATGTCGTCTGGATGAATAGGTATATAAAGAGGCCGAGAAATAATATTTGGATCAGCCACCTTATATAACGGTGACGTTTTTTCGGTTTTTCCGCAGCCACTAATCTCTTTTCCGTCTCAACCGCCCATACGATTCTATACTTCGATCTCCTTGATCTCCATCTTTTGAGGGTCGATTTCTCCGAGTCCCAATTTTGAGGCGGCTACAATGTATTTAACGCTTTTCCCGGTGAATGATTTATTATACCAGGTGGTGATTCCCACGGTATATGAATCCACGGCGACCGGGTCGGTTCCGGCGATCACGGTACTTAATTCGACTGTTTTTCCGGGACCGCTCGGGCCGCCGGTTGTGAGTGCCCTGGTGGCGTCGAGCACGGTTAAGTCGGATTTTATGACCGTCGCAAGTTCAGCGATTGCACGGTGCAGATTGACATGATGGAAATAACCGCGGTCCCAGACCAGGCCCATAAGATTTTTGATTCCCAGGCTTACACCGGTGGCGGAATGGGACTTTGCCGTAGGCAGGTTGATCAATTTGTCGACGTTGTTGACGATTTTTGCTATCTTTGTCGAGGTCAATTCTTTTCCCTGCGGTATTTCAACCTCGGTGAACTGCCGTTCTTTCGTCAACGTGACGAGGGCGACTTTTTTCTTATCGATGACAGCGTCTTCAATTTTGCTCTTTTCAATGCAAAGGCCTGTATTTTGAATCGTGTGATCGACCAGAAAGACCTTCGCCGCACCGGCATCAAGACACAGTTCAACCATCTGTTTTACGACTCCGGCGCTTGTCGTAGCTCCACACTCGACATTCGAAGCAAACGAGATGTTTGGTTTGATACATACGCGGTCACCGGGTTTTATGAACTTATCTATGCCGCCGAGGGCGTCGACCGCCGCCTTCACCAGTTTTGTCTTATCACCGCGAGCAACGGCAAGGCAGGGAGAGGATATTTCAGCTGTTTTTTCTTCCGCAAAGATAAGTGACTTCGGAAGCAGCGACGCCAATACCGCACCGGCGCTTATCTTTAAGAAATCCCTTCTGCTTAATTTCGCCATAAACTACTGGGCTGTTGTATCACGAATCGCTTCAGATATGTTCAGGGCGAAGAGTTTTGCGACATCAAGGGCGGCGTCCGAGTCGTCACCGATGTAGATCCAGCTGTAGAATTTATCATCCCAGAAATCCAGTTCATAATAGTTCACTGCAATGCCGGTCACCAATTTGTAGCGGGCTTCGACTCCGGCATTGTCATTGGTCCAGGGAATCTCATTGCCGGTCGCCTGGTCGTCATAAACATTCTTTGCATTTACAGTATCGTTCATATCAGCGATATGGAGTTCAATCGTGACCGCACCGGATATGTCGCCTTCATAGAACTGGCGTACGAATTTAACAAAATTGTTGTCGATATAGACCTGTCCTGCACCGTCGATGATGTCGTATAACTGGGTTTCATTCTCGGCGATCTCCATTGCAGAACTTCTTGTCCAGCCGCTTATCTCGTTATCAAGCGGAACAAGCTCCACAACATCCTTCGGTTCGATCTGTGTTTCTTCTTTTGTACAGAATACCACCAAGAGAAGAATAAGGAACACAAGGAGTTTTTTCATTGTTCCTCCTAATCTATGAGGGTTACTTTTTTGATTCTTGTTTCTCCGCCGTTGTAATATCTTATGAAATAAGAACCGGCGGGCAATCTGTTTTTGAGATTGACGGCAATGCGATGGGTGCCCTTTATGAGTTTTCCATGGAAGATTGAACTCTCCACTCTTCCGGAAGCCGATATTAAATCAAGATGCACGAAGGATGTTTGAGCGAGAGATAGAATGATTGTTGTGTTTGAACGGAATGGATTGGGAGCTACTTTCAAAAGACCGTCGGCAGGGCGGTTTGTTTGGAAACTTTTGATTCCCGACGGATTGTTGATTTCAATCAGATTGATGTCGGTCGTGCCGAGATTGTACGGTGATTGGGTCGCCGTATCGATGTGATGGATCGGCCAGGGGATTATGTTATAACCGAGATTCTGACGTTCTTCATTTATGACATTCCAGCTGTGGTAATCACAGGCGACTGTATCCAGGCTCATTATTATTTTTTTGGGATTGCAGTTTACTGAACCGCCGGGACCGCTGAGCACGTTTCCCCAGAGACTGTCGATGATGAATATTTTCTGCATGTTGTTGGGCGTAATGACATCACGGATTTGCTGGTTGAGCGCCGGGATCGCCGGGTCACAGTAATTACTATGGGAGGGTACCGGACTTACCGAACCGTAATGGTTCTTTAAACTCAGAGTCACCTGAGCCGTACTGTGGTTCTTTAACACCCCGACATTTATCAAGTAATCGGAGAGCAGGCTCATAATGCGGCTGGGATAGACCGGTCCGCCCGGTACATCGAGCGGACAGCCGGAGTCATAGCCCACGCCCGAATGGTCTGTTCCGAAACAACGGGGTGTATCAGGGTCATTACCGGTATATATCGTATAACCGCAGCTTGTCAGTTCACCGTCAGAACGGTCCCAGATAATTACGTTGTTTTTAGGGAAATAATTCGCTCCGAACTGCATCTGAGCCAGACCGTTGATTATGCAGTTGATCACTTCGGGATTGGTCGGCACGGCACTGTTTATCGTATTGACCTTTATTGAAATTATACTGCTTTCTGTAATTCCGGGAAAGATCGATTTCCAGGCGTCGCCGACAGAATTTATTCCGGTCAATCTCTTTATCGATTCATCCATCATTATCTGAACCACGGTTTCATTTACACTCCCGGCAGAAGTGGCGTTTTCATCAAAGCACTGAATCACATCGCTTGCGCGGTTTCCTTCTTTCTCTTTTGCAAAAGGAATCTTCGGTTTCGCCATTATTCCGATGGTTCCCACGCCTAAGTATTTCAGGAACTCACGCCTTGATATGTTCTTCATCAGTCCTCCTTAATTATATTTTTATATATAAATTATAGATAAAAAAAATTATGTGTCAAGGAACTTTCCGTTAAAAGATG
>DRIG01000009.1 GCA_011052815.1 candidate division WOR-3 bacterium
AAGTTATGAAGAAGAAAAACTCAATACTGCCGTTGTCTGGGCATATAAACCTTCAGGTAATGGTGGTAGTGGACAACAATATACTGAACCCAATCCACCGCCTTCAGGCTGTGATGAGAACTATTCGATTTCCAATCATAATTTTCCCTCTCCCTGGATACTTAATTCTCAGGCGAAGGTTGGGATCTTCTTATCCGGGTATGCCGAGGGCATGGGGCATCTGTTAGGCAAGTATAAAATACCAAGCGCCGTTGTGCTTGACAACTTTAAAATACTTGGTGCGGTTGAAAGACCTTTATCTGATCTGGATGTTTTAATCATCCCGACCGGCGGTTTAATACCCTAGGCTAATTTACAGTTTTATAGAGATAAATTTGCTGAATTTGTCGAACAGGGTGGCACGATTGTCTGCTTGACTCAGTCGCATGGTGATGTTTTTGAAGCATTACCTGGATCGCCGACCGGATATGGCTGGACCCAGGATCAATCATGCCATTTATATGCATGTTATTTGAATCTATGGGATACATTTTTATCCGGGCAGAATAATATCGTATTCGACGCGAATATGGATGGCTATATCACCGGTTATCCCGACGGCGGAGAGCCGTTTCTCATGAGGATTGCCAATGGTAATGCAGGGTTTGTGCGTTATCCTTATGGATTAGGTCAGGTGATTCTCTACACTGGTTATACAGACTATGCGTATCGATTCGGCGGAAATTTCAAAGATGCAGCGGCAATGATCCGTGATCTGGTGACATCATACATTGTTACTGACACCATTCCCGAATTCTACCAGGATTCACTGGTCGCATTAAACGCAACATTATATTATCCTGAATATGAGAACAATGGTCCGGCAAACCGGGCAGATATCGTAACCTATTATCCAAACCGCGATTCTTTGCGTTTGGATCAGGTTGTGCTCTCGCCGCCTATGTTGCCTGGCGATACCCAGGTTGTGTCACTGGCATCGATCGATGCACCGTGCTCACTGGGAATTTATCCTTTGGCATTTACATTGTTTAATGATACAATTGCCGTATCAAACGAGGAATACAGCAATGCATTTGCTGTGAAATGTAGTATTGAAGTAGGTAACTACAATGTGGGAGATTTTCAACTGTGGGCTACGGTTGAATCAGAATCTGCTTTCTATAGAATGCCGATCGAATTTACCATTAATGTCCGTAATAATACCGAGGATACACTAATCGGGAATATTTATATAGGAAGACTGGGTGGCTGGCCACCGCAGTTAATCCCCGAGGATTCAATCAAATATGTGACTTTGCTACCGGATACAGTTAGTCTATTTGCATGGGATACAGTATCTGATAATTCCCGGTCCTATTTCTTCTGTTTAAAAGATAGCACAGCGTATACTACCCTTGCTCAGTTCAGTAAATTTATCGAGGTGACATTCCCGCGTGCGCGAGCTTTTGTCGAGTGCGACAGCAGCGCTTATCAACACAATGACACAGTGCATTATAGTGTAAGTTTTAAAACCAATTACGAAGGCATCGATAGTTTTACGATAGCCATAATATACCATGGCTGGAATCAAGAGGACACGGTATTTGAATTACGCGATACCATTAAATATTTGAAAGACAGTATTGTTACCTATGCATCATCATTATTTCTGCCGCAGGATTTTTCACCGGGTTATTACTCGATAAAAGCCGAAACCTACTGGCGCGGAAGGAAATGTGCATTCGGTACAGCTTATTTCTATTTGCACGGACCGCGCATCTGGTTGACTCTGGATAAAGATAAAGAAATAACCGGCAGTGATACCGCATTTTTAACCGTGCATATGGATCCAGAATCGTATATCTGGTCAGACAATAATCTCGACTACTATATTTCAAGCTACAAACATCCAACTGAAGATACTCTTCTTTCCTACCATATACACTATGATACCTTACGCCACAATGATACGCTGTCAATGCCTTTTGCTTTAGAAATCGATTCCTTAACCCTGGATCGGACGTACTACTTTTTCCGTTATAATTTCGAGAGTTTTGATACAATTAACGGATATTACTTGTTTGACAACGACATTGCCATTAGTATGCTGGGCAATTTTTGGGGAAGGCATTGGGGCGATACGTTATACTGGAAGATAAACTTGAAAAATACCGGTGATTTTGCCACGCCCATACAATTGATCACGGAATTTGAAAAGCCTTCAGGAAATTATTATGATTCCTTGATTGTTGATATGCAATTGGAAATGGACACTACGTTCTACTATACGACGACGGTCGATTCGGGTACCCCGACCGGATATTATGTCGTGACTGCACGGGTACGTTTTGGCAAAGACTACAAAGAATTAAAGCGTGGATGCCGGGTTGTTGAACCAACACAGCCCAATATCGTCTTGGCCCTTGATACGATATACTATCAAACCGGCGATACTGCACAGGTAATTCTCTTCAATACCGGCGAATTGGAAGGAGAAGTAAATCTCACTGACATTGGATTGTATGATATTGATTGGAATTATTTTCCATTGGATACTGCACACTTTGTCATTCCTGGCGGAGGGTTTGCCTTTTACGAATTTGTCGTCCCGGAAGTAATGAGTGGTCCTTATCATCTTAATATTCACGGAATTGTAGCAGTATATAATACAATAATTGACGAACGATTTGGTTTGCAGATCAAAGGCATTGAAGCGGATTATGCATTAATGACCTCAAAGGAGATTTACTTACCCTACGAAGAGGTTAAACCACAGCTCATATGTGATAACGGAGCATACCAGCTTGATGCGACAGCATATTTGTCGATTACTCCCCATGGATTATATCCGGGCGATACGAGTTTTATCCCAGGTGGCGATGATTATCTCTGGCCAATCGATGATTGGAACTCACCAGGCTGTACCTTATCAAATGGTAAAGTGACCTTGTTGGGATGGGACAAATTCTACTGGGCTGACTGGTGGAGCATGAGACCAGGGTATGGCGAGCGTGGCGGTGAAATTTTATCCGAAGACCAGTATATTAAGGTAATGCTTGATGCAAGAAACAGTGGAAAAGAACGCGGCGACGAGCCGATCAAATGCGTGGCAATGGCAGATAAAGACGGTGCCCTGTACGTTGCTCTGACGACTGATCTGCGCCGGAAAATTATCGGTCCATACCCCGAATGGACTGATGTTTTCGAACTGTCAGACATTGCTTCCATTAATCATTTTGTCATCGACAATGACTACTTTTACATCGTTGATGCTGACAGCGAGTGCCTTTATAAGGTATCACAGAATTCCGGGAGTGTATCAAAACAATGGCGAATTACTAATCCTGGCGGAATCGGGATTTACAACGGCTATCTGTACGTAGTTGATAAAACAAATCACGCAGTATTAAAAACCGACCTCAGTGGTGATTCTATCATAGTTTTCGGGACTGATTCATTAGTTGAGCCAACTGATCTGGCAATTGACAGCAATGGAAATATCTACGTTGCCGATGTGAATAAAGCCAAGGTGTATATATTCGATCCAACCGGAAATATCATCGGCACCCGCACCAATAATAGGTTCTCTCGGATTGCGGTTGATGCTAAAGGCTATTTGTATGGAGCAGATATTGACAATCTGTGTCTTGCAAAATTTGATGAAACCGGTACTTTACTTGAATATTATTTCTGGACATTACCTGATGAGATAGCCGTAAGCGATACATTAATCCATATGACATTGATCCATTCGGATTATTATGATGATTACATAACTACCGAGGTCGTTACTAACTATGGTCGAAACAAGGGTTATACAACAACCGAACAAGCCTGGATCCCGGGGCTTAAATACATTACTGATTTTCACCCTTACGAATATGCAAATGCCGGACATATCGATTGGTTCTTCAAAGTCTGGTGTCCGGCTGACACCCTGCTTCCGGAAGTTTGGTATCCGATTGATTCATTGCACCTTGTCGATTGTGAGGATTACGATAATTACACGCCAGTTTTCAAAGCGGAAATAAGTAATCCTTCAGATGGGTTTTGTCCGGAGATCGAGAGATTCGACTTAAGTTATGTGTCCCGACGTAGCGGCGATGTCATATGGTCTGGTATGGAATCCCTCAGCGTTGCACCTTTAGATTCTGTACTCTTTGAACAGAATGCAGGTGTGATCCAAGATACTGGAGAATTCATTTTGTGGGGGGATATTATTCTGAATAATCAACAGCGTGTGCCGTCATTGAATCCCCATGTGTTCTATATCGATGAAGCCCTGTTGGCGCTGGGAATTACGACTGACCGTGAAATTTACTATCCAGGAGAGGAGGTCATAGTCAGTTCATATATTGGCAACAACTCGGATTCAACCTATACGGACATAGTTTATCAGCTTATAAAAGAAACAAATATTGTGCTCGACACGCTGATCACTACACTCAGTCCACAGTCAGTCTGCACATTGACAACAACACTTACTGACAGTAATTCCTTTATGCTCCATGGGCAGGTGTTCAGGACCGGTCTGGATACAACATCGGCGCTTGCATTTGTGGAAATGGAAACACCAGAAATATCATTCTGGACCGTCAGTCCCTGCACCGTTGATCATCAACCCTTTGAAGTGTCCACGGAAATTGCAAACTGGTGGTCAAGGGAAGTCGAGATAGTATTTAAAACAACTTGCGGTTCAAATGAATTTTTTGATACCCTAATGCTCTACAGCTCGGAAACCAAAACCATTGAACATTCATTCACAATTCAGAATGACGATATACTATGGAGTGAACTTGTGCAGCCGTTTGAGATGAGTGATTCATTCCCAATACGATTCGGCATGAAATTAAATGTCGAAAGCGATTCAGTTATAACCTCCAATCCTAGTGTTATAATTCCTTACTATGCTGTAAACATCGGTGATTATGATTGCATGTTCGATTTGCATTTAGAGGTTGTGGATTCCTCAGGGCTTATATATGATTCGGTTACATATACCGAGGTATTGCCAGTGAGCGATACCCTTACAGGAGAGTTTGGTGTTACTCTGGATTATGGTGAATATAGCTTTACATGGGATGCATTAATCCATACAAGTTCCATTGTCCTTGCCCAGGGATCACAGGTTATAAAAGTTTTTCAGCCAGATATTGTAACGGTCGATTCGATAATACTTTTAGCAGAATGTGATTCAATCGGTCGGCTCATCTTCGAGGTATTGGTGACGAATCACTCAGCACAGCCATTTTATGGCGCCATAGAGCTTTCCTCGAATATAATCCAGGAAGAGCTGCCATTAGATCTTAACGCGTTTGCCAGTGATACAATAGAATTTTTATGTTCTGTTGTTCCCGATCAAGGCTATCAATCAATGACTGCCCGTATTTTGCAAAATGGAGAACCTATGGTAGAATTCACAGATTCTGTATATTGCCAGCCGATGATCATTCTCGATTCTCTGCCGCCCATGGTTACCATTAATATCGGTGATTCAGCTCGTATTTACATCTCCACACAGAACCAGGGGACTGCTCACGGACAGAAGGACATGGAATTCGTATTTACCGAATTTATCGAGGAAGAACGCGTAGTTGACCTGAATCCTGGACAACAGACAATTGACACGTTCACCTTTTACGTACCAGAGGATCTTGAAGAAAAAATGTACTATGCATCAGTATGGTTGGATAATACCGAGTATATTCTACCAATATACATTCAGGGGTATAAGGTTGCGGTCGATGCTCACCTCAACCAGCCGTATTTTAAGCCGGGCGATACCATCATTCTTAGCCTGAATATCAGTAATCAGAACGAACGCAACCTGCCCGGATTCTGTGTCGGCAATTACGATGAAGAAAATATCACCCAAGATTTCTTGTTATCTGGCTTTAAGCGGTGTGTAGACATAAGTAACATAGAATTCATTAAAGCAACTGCAGACAGCGGTGTATACGTATCACCGGTTCTCTGGTTGGATGGATTTGACAGTCTAAAAGTTATACCTGAAGGAACCGGCGTATTCAACTTCTATTCCCGGGTTGTGGAGGCAGACAGCGTGCATTATTCACTGTGGTACAGTGATTCGATACTACCTGAACATGCCGAGCACATGCAGTTCAAAATTCAGTTCCAGGATACCATATCCAAGCTGGAACGAGTGCATATCAGGATGTATGATTCTTTGGCATTTCGGGATACCATAATCGAGCAGTTTGCTCCGGTGGACATCGAAAATCAGTTCTCATTCATTTTTGACCCGATTATGAATATTCTTTTCTATGGTATATATACGGAAACCGGCAGAGGATTATGGCTGAACACGATCTACGTTTTCGAGGAGAATGATACCTGCAATATTGTCACTGATAAGCAAACTTATGATATGGGTGATACGGTATTTGTCTCAGTCCAATCTCCATATGCAGGGCAGTTTTCATGGCGTGTCGAATTTGATCCCTTTGGCAGTTTATCTGATTCTCTGTGGTTGGATTCACTCAATAATGAGTTTAATTTTGTTCTACCTCCTGAACTGGCAAGCGGTCAATACACAATTAACTTTGATTTTGCGATCAATGGCGACACAGCATCGATATTCACATCATCACACCCATTTAATGTACGCGGCTACTTGGTTTCAGTCTACGAATGCCGTTTGGATACGAATCAATATCAACCGGATGATTCGATGTTTATTCGCTTCAAAATGCATTCATCGCACTCAATCGATCTTATCACAAAATTGAAGTTTATGCAAAACTACCAGCCCTATGGAACAATTAGTGATACTATTGCCGTTAATGCTGGATACAATGTTATTGATTATGCCACTGTTGTGCCGGAGCTTAACCGTGGTCCAGCGGTCTTGAATTATTCGTTCAGCAAAGACAGTATTACCCTGTTTTATTCTTCTGAGGCATTTATGGTTCAGATCCCTGATACCATACCACCGGTAGCTCAGTTCATTGAAATTCCAGAGAACACCTACGATCCCAACGTTGATCATATTGTTAAGATAACTGCAACCGATGAAACCAGTATTGATGATACCTTGTACTACCATATTGGGTATGCACAATATTCACTAAGTCATTATACCCAGTCAGGTGATACTTTGGTCTATAAAATCCCATCGCAGCCACGTGGTACCAATGTCGCGTATTACATTACACTGCAAGACAGTTTTGACAATCTCACAAGGTTGCCTGATATAGATTACAACCAGTTCTGGATTTTGAACCCGTTGCCACCTTCATCCTGTAAGATAGATACTGTAAGTCAAAATATCAGAATCTCGTGGGATTGTCCGACTGAGAATATAATCTATCATTCTGGTTATCCCTCTGAATCAAAAACAGATTCAATTGCGGTCAGGTTTACACCACAATACACACCTGCTGAACTGAAGAATATCAATATATTTATTGAAAAAACAGTGCCAGATACAACAACGCTCAACATAAATTTCTATTCAGTCGAACAAGGAATGCCGGGCAGTAAAATATATCCGTCAAAAGCAGTCAAGATCGTTGAAGAAGGTCCACACTGGATTGAAGTGCCGATTGACTCAATTGCGCTTAACGGCGAGATATTTATTGCATTCCATGGTGATAATCTGAAATTCTTTGGCGATGCTGATGAGAGTGTTTATCGTACTCTTATTAAAGATAATGAATGGGAAACCAATGCACTTTTTGGCAATATGTTGGCACACGCGGAATTTAGTTATGAGATCGACAGTTTGTTTTATCAAGTATTGCGCGAGGATACTTCATGGTTTACGGTTATTGGTGATTCATTAGACAGTGGTCCATTTATTGATTCCATGGTGAGTGGTGAAAATACGTATCGGTACCTTGTTAAAGCTCATTACATGGAACCGGACTTAAACGGTATCTCGCCGATACTCACGCAGACTTATGATTATACACCACCCACCTTTGGCGATTCTGTCACCATTGTTGAATACGAACAAGGCTATTATATCGGCTGTGAGATTTCAGATGGCATCGGTATCGCGGTTGATAGTATGGTTTATAATGGGCTTTCGATTGGGCACGATAGTATTGTCAATAATTTCTATTGGTATTCAATACCGACAAGCGGGCAAATGATATCCTATTATTTTATTGTCCAGGATTCTGCTGGTAATTTGGCTCGAAATCCTGATACAGGGTATTTCTACATCATTCCTCATATTCCTGAAGGATTCAGCGGGCATATTTCAAAAGATACAACCTGGTCAACCGATATATTGATAAAAGGCGATGTTTGGGTTGATTCAGGCGTGACTTTAACGATAAATCCTGGTGTGAGCGTGAAATTCATACCCAATTTTGATGATGAACATGCGGGCATCGACACAACCAGGGCAGAATTCATTATTAAGGGCGTTATGAAGTTGCTTGGCAATGATTCTATGTACGTTACCTTTACATCTAACAGCGCTACACCCCAAAAGAATGACTGGTATGGCATCAGGTTTGAATGCAAGGATTCATGTATTGATGTATCATATTTGCGATTGGAGTATGCAAAATTAGGTCTTTTTTATGAGTTAAATAGGTTCTTCAAAATTCGATATGATGTTATCTCAAATTGCGAGCGGGGTATTGTCTCCAGATCAAACTTCACGCAGATATCTGAAACCCAGTTGATTAATTGCGATCAAGGTGCAGTCATCAACGACGGTTATCTGAATTTTGTGGAAAGATGTGAGTTTTTGGGTAATTCTACAGGATTAGTACTCAACGGCAAGGATCAGGACCGTAGGTTCACTTCCTTACCCTACTACAGGCTGGCACAGGATACAGGTGCTATTGGTGCTTTGAGTAATGATTTTGTTAGCGAGGACATAGACAGTCGGAAATGGCAGCTGGTATTAGTCTACAATAATATGTTTAGTTGTAATGATACCGGCGTTATTTTCATGGACTGTGCCGTGAGTATGGTGAATAAGAATATTTTTACAGGCAATGCAATGGCTGTGTATATCACAGAAAATGCATGGCCTATCCTGGGTATTCGTTTAACCGGTATGAATTTATTCCAGGTTCCTATCGACAGTTTACACTGCTATGCAATTTATAATAATACAACCCACTACATCTTTGCTGAAGGTAACTGGTGGAACAGCAACAACGAAGATTCGATTGCGGCAATGATATGGGACTATTATGATGATAATGCTCTTGGTATAGTTGATTTTAAACCCTTCCGTGAAACTGAAGTTGCTGATATTTGTCAAGGGGGAACGCAGTCAAGTTCAGATGATATTATCGAGGAAATCGGCTTCGAGGTACCAACAATTATACATCAAGGTAATATTGTCGTAAAATACCAGACGCCAACCGGAAGACAAGCTACCATTAGCATATATGATATTACGGGAAGATTGGTTAAAAAAGTTACACTAAGAGGATCGAGTGGAGTAAAACAACATAGCATTAACTGTGCAGATCTTTCTGGGGGCCTTTATTTCATCTGGTTTAAAACTAATACTTTTAGTGAGATAAAGAAAGTAATTCTTGTGAAATAATTCTACTGGCAGGATACGATTTAATCAATACTAATGTTTGTTGATGTGTTATAGACGAACAATGGGGTCAGGGCTTCAATCTTCAATTCTTGTCTGCCACATATCCTGGCGGGCAGACTCAGCCGCTGCTTGCACGGTAGTATACTTAATTGTGTGTAAATTTGTTCTTGAAAAGGAGATAAAAAAGGTGTATCCTCTATTAAAAACTTAAAATAAAGAAAGGAGGATACACTATGAGTTATTTTAAGTTTAGCCAACGATGGTCAGAAGCCAAGGATTATTATGTGGATTGGGAGAAAGAGGCTTTCTATTCCATACCTTGACGACGTCTTTTTTCTGGGTATAATAAAATCTGGAGATCTTATGGCAAAGATGAAAGCAGTCGTTAAATCAAAACCAGGACACGGAGCCGAGCTTGTCGAAATGGAGACACCATCACCAGGGCCTGACCAGGTTCTGGTGAAAGTTCTCGCCACCTCAATTTGCGGCACTGATTTACATATATACGAGTGGAACGAATGGGCGCAAAATCGCATTAAAAACTTTCCTCAGGTTATGGGACATGAACTCTGCGGTGAAATCGTTGAGCTGGGTAAAAATGTAAGCCACCTGAGCAAAGGCGACGTAATCTCAGCCGAAACCCATATCGCCTGCGGCCATTGTTATCTCTGCCAAACAGGCAACAAACACATCTGCATCAACGGCAAAATCTTCGGGGTTGATATCAACGGTGTCTTTGCTGAATACGCAGTCGTGCCCGCTGCAAACGCCTGGAAACTGGACAAAAAAATCCCGCGCGACTATGCGTCGGTTATGGAACCACTGGGCAATGCAATCCATACTGTACTGGCTGGAGAGATCACCGGCACCACGGTGCTGGTTACAGGTTGCGGGCCGATCGGCATCATGAGCATCGCCGTGGCAAAACTCTGCGGTGCCACCAAAATCATCGCCACCGAGATAAACGATTACCGTATTCAACTCGCCAGAAAAGTCGGTGCTGATATAGTACTCAATCCAAAAGAGACCGAGGTGGTGGAAAAAATCATGGAGACAACAGACGGTCTCGGCGTCGATGTCGTCCTGGAAATGTCTGGAAGCCCGGCTGCAATTCAGCAGGGCTTTAATTCTTTACGACCCGGAGGAAGATTCTCAATTCTCGGAATTCCGGATAAACCCATGCAAATAGATCTGGGAAAAGATATCATATTCAAGTATGCCACAGTCCAGGGAATCAACGGACGATTGATGTTTTCCACATGGTACAAAACTTCAAGATTTTTAAGCTCCGGCCGTCTCGACCTCGAACCGATAATCACCCATCGTTTTCGACTTGAAGAATTCGAAAAAGGTATGGAATTAATGCGCTCTGGAAATTGCTGTAAGATTCTGTTATATCCGCAGCAATAAAATAACAAAAATGCGCTATTTGCAATGTGGAGGAAGAGAATTCAAAGGAGATGATGATTAAAGGAATCGGAATCGACCTCATCAATATAGAAAGATTTGAAACACTCAAAAATAAAAAAGAATTTTTAAACCAAATTCTTACGAAAAATGAACTGAAGATCTGTGCCGCTGGGAAAAAGAAAAATCGTTGTTACGTCCTGTTGTTCACTGTTAAAGAAGCGATTTTTAAAGCCTGTCGGATTGGTTTATCTTTCGGTTCGTACTGGCGTGATATAGAAATCTGTAATGGTCTCAGTATATCTTATACTGGACGATTCAGGAGAATCAAAAAAATCCACGTTTCTTCAGGCTGTTCAAAGCGATACGCATTAAGCTTTGCAATAAAAGAATGAGGAGGTGCCATGGGCAACATTGGCTCTTATGAAGAAAAATATAAGTCTTTCAACTGGAAGATGTCTGAAGAAGAACTCGAGTTCGGTAAAAATGGTATCTATAACATTGCCTATTATTGCAGCGACAGAATATGTGAAAAGGGTCATGCTCAAAGACTGGCTCTTATCTGGGAGGGTTTTAAAGGCGAGGTAAAGAAATTTACTTATGAGGATATAAAAATTTACAGCAACGGTTTTGCAAAGTTTCTTCAGGATATCGGGATAAAACCCGGAGACCGTATCTGTATATTTATGGACAGAATACCAGAACTCTATCTTTCTTTTCTGGGAATTCTCAAGATGGGCGGCATCACCCAACCGCTGTTTTCCGCTTTTGGTGAAGAGGCGCTCTTTACGAGACTGGAAGATGCAGAAACCAGGGCGATATTCACCACAATGAAGCACGTCCGCAAGGTGCGCAGAATTCGGGACAAACTTCCGGCGCTGAAGAAAATAATCGTCGTTGATGCTGAGGATAAAAAACTCGAAGAGGGTGAAATCGCATTTTCAATGGAGAAATTCCCGAAAGTTGAAACTTTTGATGTCTTTAAAGCCGACCGGGAAACACCGTCTGTTCTCCATTATACTTCAGGGACCACGGGAAAACCAAAAGGTGCTCTCCACGTTCACTCTTCAATCATCTCACAGTACATAACGGCAAAATGGGCGCTCGACATTACCCCTGACGACATCTACTGGTGCACCGCAGATCCCGGCTGGGTGACAGGGACGTCGTACGGTATCATCGGTCCCTGGTCAAATGGGGTGACCCAGGTCATCCTGGACTCAGGATTCAACGCTGAAAAATGGTACAAATTTATAGAAAAGTATAAAGTTACTGTCTGGTACACGGCGCCGACGGCGATTCGGCTTTTGATGAAAGAAGGCATCGAACTGGTGAAAAAACACGACTTATCATCTTTAAGGCATCTGATAAGTGTAGGTGAACCACTGAATGCAGAAGCCGTCATCTGGTCGGAGAAGGCGTTCGGCAAACCGTTCCATGATTCCTACTGGCAGACAGAAACCGGTGCGATTGTCATAACGAACTATCCGGGGATGAAAGTCAAAGCCGGGTCAATGGGAAAACCGTTTCCGGGTATCACCGCCGCGGTCGTCGACCAGAAAACATTTGAGCCGATCACCACCCCCGGTAAAGTCGGCCTCATTGCATTAAAACCGGGATGGCCTTCGATGTTTCGGACATACTGGGAAAATGAAGAGATGTACAAGAGTAAATTCAAGAACGACTGGTATATATGCGGTGACCGGGCGAGCATAGACAATGACGGATACTTCTGGTTCGTCGGACGCGATGATGATGTAATCAACACGGGCGGCCATCTCGTCGGACCGTTTGAGATTGAATCGGCGCTTTTGGAACACGAGGCAGTGGCTGAATCCGCTGCCGTGGGTAAACCCGATCCGGTGAATATGGAAGTCGTCAAGGCGTTTGTCGCCCTTAAACCCGGTTATGAACCGAGCGCCGATCTGGAATTGAGCATCATGAATTTTATACGAAAAAAACTGTCACCCCTGGCAATGCCCCAGGAAATAGAATTCATAAAATCGTTACCCAAAACGAGAAGTGGAAAAATCATGCGCCGACTTCTCAGAGCAAAAGAATGGGGCGAAGAAATCGGTGACACCTCAACATTGGAAGATGAAAATTAAGGAGGACAGATGAGCGACGAGCTTAAAAAATTGATTATAGACTATGTAAAAAAAGAGTATCTGGACGAAGATGCAGAAGAAGAAATCGACGAAACCACACCCCTTATTTCAAGCGGCATCGTCGATTCCTTCTCAATGGTTTCGTTAAAGACTTTTCTTGAAAAGAAATTCAATATAAAAATCCCCGATGAAAAAGCGACCACCGAAGCATTCGATTCCGTCAATAATATTATAACTCTATTAAAGGAATTTAATGTAAGCTGAAGGGGGTGAAAAATGGCTTACAGCACCAAAGCCAAAGATTTTTATAAAAAAGAACTGGACAACATCCGCGAAGCCGGTACTTACAAAGAAGAACGGTTCATCGAATCCCCCCAGGCTGCGAACATCAGTGTTGAATATCCTCCCGGCTCACCGCCCAAAGAGGTATTGAATTTCTGCGCAAATAATTATCTCGGACTCTCGAGCCATCCGGAAGTCGTCAAAGCGGCACATGACGGCCTGGAAAACAGAGGTTATGGTATGTCCTCGGTGAGATTCATCTGCGGAACTCAGGACATCCACAATGAACTCGAAAAAAAACTCACGGAATTTCTGGGAACCGAGGATACCGTGCTGTTCGCTTCGTGTATGGACGCAAACGCCGGAGTCTTCGACGTCGTGCTCGATAAAGAAGACGCCATGATCGCCGACCGCCTGGTCCATGCCTCGATCGTCGACGGTATGAGGTTATGTAAAGCGCAACTATACAATTACAAACATTCGAATATGGAACACCTTGAAGAGAAACTGAAAGAGACTCAGGATTGTCGCTTCCGAATGATCATCACAGACGGTGTCTTCTCAATGGACGGTGATATCGCAAAACTCGACAAGATCGTCGAACTGGCGGAAAAATACGATGCCATGGTTATGGTCGACGATTCACACGCTACAGGTTTTATGGGTAAGAACGGACGTGGAACCCATGAATATTGCGGCGTGCTGGGAAAGATCGATATAATCACCACAACCCTGGGTAAAGCACTCGGTGGAGCCTCTGGCGGATGTGTAAGCGGAAGAAAAGAGATCGTCGAGCTATGCCGTCAACGTGCGCGGCCGTATCTCTTTTCCAACACCGTACCGCCGGTGATCATCGCCGCTGCGAACAAGGTGCTCGACATTATCTCCAAAACCACCGACCGCAGAGACAAGCTTGAAGAGAATACAAAGTATTTCAGGGAAAAGATGACCGCCGCGGGCTTTGACATAAAAGAAGGCGTCCATCCCATCGTTCCGATTATGCTGTACAATGCGAAGTTGGCACAGGATATGGCACGTGACCTTTATGACGAAGGTATTTATGTAATCGGATTCTCTTTCCCGGTGGTTCCGAAAGGACAGGCACGGATTCGCGTTCAGATCTCCGCAGGGCACGAAAAAGAACATCTTGACAGAGCAATCGCCGCCTTCACCAAGGTCGGTGAAAAATATAAGATTCTGGGGAAAAAGAAAAAAGAGATAATCGAGATGTACGGGTATTGATGTATACCCGTTCTGATCATCCCTGACAACCGACCCTGAACTGGGTTGCCGAAAAAGGAGAAAAACAGGATTCAGATATTATGAAGAACACTGCTGATGTAATAATTATCGGTGGCGGAATCATCGGTTGCGCCACCGGCTACTATCTGACCAGAAAAGGTCTTAAAGTTTATCTTTTCGAAAAAAAATATTTGACATCCGGTTCGACCGGCAGGTGTATCGGCGGCATCCGTCAGCAATTTTCCACGGAATTGAGTATCAAAGTGGCTATGGAATCGATGAAAAAATTCAAGGCTATGAAGGACGAACTGGGCCAGGACGTTGAATTCCATCAGGGTGGATATCTCTTCCTCGCCCACAGTGAAGAAAAGAAGAGCACTTATCTGAAATTGATCGAGCTACAGAAAAAGATGGGACTCGACGTCGAATACATCACTGTTTCGGAAATTGAAAAACTCGTTCCCGGTATAAACACCGAAGGACTCCTGGGCGGTGCATATTGTGCGAGCGACGCCCAGGCAAATCCCTTTCTCGTGGTCGATGCATATGCGAAAAAGATTAAAGAAAAAGGCAGGGTATTCACTTACACCGAAGTAATGAAAATAAATACAGACAAGAACCGCATCACCTCCATAACCACGGCGGACAATCAAACCTATTATGCTCCCATAGTAGTAAACGCCGCCGGACCTTTTATAAGGGACCTTGCGAAAACATTAAATCTCGACATTCCGATCTATCCTGAACGGCACGAAGCCATGATCACGGAACAACTTGAAAGGTTCTTCGATATGATGATTGTGGACTATCGCGCCGATGGATGTTATTTCAATCAGAAATGGGGTGAGGGAAGTATCATCGGATGCTACACCCCGATTCCCAATGTGCCGGGACTGGACACCGGTTCATCGTTTGAGTTCGTCAAAGAGATGGGACGAAGAATGGCTCGATTGATTCCTAAACTGGAGAACATAAAGATCATCCGTCAGTGGTCGGGAAGTTATGAGATGACGCCGGACGGCAATCCGATTCTCGACCGGACCGAGATCGAAGGCTTCTGGATCGTCGGCGGTATGTGCGGACATGGATTTATGCTGGGACCGGAGATCGGCTGGCTCGCTGCAGAGTACATCACCGAAGGAAAAGCACCTTATGATATGAGCACCTTTGCCTTGAATCGGGATTTCTCAAGTAAAGAAGTGATGAAGTGATAAAGTTCAAGGTTTTAAAAAAAGATTCCCGTACAAAAGCAAGATGCGGAATGTTGAAGACATCCCATTATGAAGTGGCGACGCCGAATTTCATGCCGGTGGCGACCCAGGCTACGGTCAAAACTCTATCCCCGGCGGACTTAAAGAAGATCGGGGTCGAGATCATCGTCGCCAACACCTATCACTTAATGCTGCGTCCCACATCAAGATTGATAAAAAAGATGGGCGGCATTCATAAATTTATGGGCTGGGACCGGGCGATATTGACCGACTCGGGCGGGTTTCAGGCATATTCCCTGAGCAGACTGCGCAAAGTCACTGACGAAGGCATAGAATTTTCTTCCCATATTGACGGCTCAAAACACTTCCTGACGCCTGAAGCAGCCGTTGAGATTCAGGAAGAACTGGGTTCGGATATTGCAATGATGCTCGACTTCTTCACTCCTTATCCCTCCCAGTTCCTGGACGCCCGACTTGCAGTGGAACGCACCGTAGAGTGGGCGAAGAGAAGTCTCCGCGTAAAAAAAAACAGCCGTTGTTCGGAATAATCCAGGGAGCGACTTATCCAGCCCTGCGCAGAGAATGCGCCGAGCGGCTCATTGCCTTGAAATTAGCCGGTTACGCCATCGGCGGACTGATGATCGGCGAACCCTCGGCATTGACCCGGCAAATGGTTGAAGAAACCAACTCTGTAATCCCCGATAATAAAATCAGGTATCTTATGGGAGCCGGTTATCCTGAGGACATTCTGGAAGCCGTGGAACAGGGCGTCGACCTCTTTGATTGCGTCCTGCCTACGCGTAACGGAAGAACCGGCATGGCATTCACTTCCCAGGGGAAAGTGGTCATCAAAGCCGCCAGATACGCCGACAGTGACGAACCCCTTGATAGAAGATGCCGTTGTTATACCTGCCGCCATTTCTCCCGTGCCTATCTCAGACATCTCTTTAACACTGGAGAAATCCTGGCGGGAAGATTGGTGAGTTATCATAATATATATTTCTTTATACACCTCATGAAAGAAATACGGAAAAGCATCCGACAGGGAAAATTCAAGGAGTTTAAAAAGAAGGTCGGTAAAAATTTTGATTTCCGTGAAGCACCTTAAGAAAAAAAGAATTACCCCTGATCTCCTAAACCTTATTTTTAACCGATTACGAATATTTTATTAAATTACCTCTTGACATATAAATAATTATATATATAATAATGCAAAATGTGGAAAATAAAAAGGAGTGGCTATGTTTGGGAAAAAGAAAAAGGTTATCGGGCTTGACATCGGTTCAAGCCAAACCAAAATGGTCGAATTAAGTACAGGTAAGAATAAAAAATTGGTCAATTATGGAATTTCGAAAGTCTTACCTGACGCAATTGTTGAGGGAGAGATTATTGATCGGGAAGCCGTATTGGATTCCGTAAGGAGTCTGATAGAGAGTCGGGGATTCACCACAAAGGACGTAGTGATCGGCGTGGCTGGACGGGACGTGATAATAAAAAGAATAACAATGGATCGGATGAGTGAAGCGGATACGCGGGAGCAGATAAAGTGGGAAGCCGAGCAATACGTCCCCTTTGATATAAATGAGGTTTCCCTCGATTTTGATGTGATCAATCCTAATTTTGGCGAAAATCAACAAGAAGTAATATTGGTTGCAGCCAAAAATGAACTTATTAATAATCTCACTTCGCTCTTAAAAGAACTTAATCTAAATCCGATAATTGTCGATACTACGGCGTTCGCAATCCAGAATGTATTTGAGTACAACTACACACCATCGCCAGACGAAATAATCTGCCTTACCCACATTGGAGCCGGTATGACCGTCATCAATGTGGTGAAAGGCGGTTCTTCCCTGTCGGCACGTGATGTCTACTACGGAGTGAATGCTTTCATCAGCAAACTGCAGAAGGAAGTGGGCTTCAATTACGAAGACGCCGCCAATGCAGTCAAAGGAACAATTCCGGTCGGAGCATCACAGGACTCAGTACAAGGAGTCTTTGAATCTTTCGTAGGAGACCTTGGAACTCAAATCGAACGAAGTCTGCAGTTCCTCTCGAGTGTCACCGGTGAAGAGAAAGTCAGCCGTATGTATCTTTCCGGCGGTGGTTCATTAATACCTAATCTCTTAGAGTATTTAAAAAGAAAGCTTGGGGTACCGATAGAAATTCTGAATCCGTTCAAAAACATTATCTACGATCCCACGATGTTCGGTCCTGAAGGAGTGGATGTAGCAGGACCGTGTTTAGCCCAAGCTACAGGTTTGGCTTTAAGGGGGGAGTAATGATAAAAATAAATTTAGCGCCAACTGCCAAGAAAAAAGCTCCTAAACGCAGGGCAGCAAAGGCAGCGCGTCCAGGGATTAAACTACCCTCAATACAGGCTACTATCCTCTATGTCGTAGGCATAGTAGTGGTCGTGTTGATTATCGCCGTTACCTTGCTTATTCAGGCTAATCAAACGAGCGGACTCAATAAAAACATCACGCAACTGAATGCTAAACTGGAAGAATTGAAAGTATACAAAGCTACCGTCGACAGTCTTGAAAAACGGGAACGGGAACTGGCCGCTTTAATTGCACCGATTAAAGAACTGAACAGAAACCGATTCTTCATCGCCCACATACTCGACGAGATATCGTCACGCATTCCGGAATTCACCTGGCTGAAAACGCTCAATATCACTCAATCAGACCTCCAGATGAAAGGTGTAACAGCATCCAACCTTCTGGTCGCTGACTTTATGAATCGACTTGAAGAATCGCCGTATATAAAGAACGTCGACCTTACGGTGCTGGAGAAAAAGGCTGTGGAAAAACAGGAAATGATGGAATTCACATTAACCGCCAATGTTGGGTATGACAGTTTGACTGCGAGGCAAAAATGAATTTTAGAGAACCAAAAACCCAGAAATTGATTATATTTTTTGTTATATTGATTATCGTCTTGATTCTCTTCTTCCGATTCCCTTACACTTCGAACAAAAAGAAGATCAACAGTCTGACGGCACGAAGGGATTCCCTCCAGATCGAAGTTCAAAAAGCCGAAGCGGCGCGTGCACGACTGCCTGAATTGGAAGCAAAGATTGCAAGGCTCGAAATTGAGTGGGAAAAAGCAAAAGAGATGTTGCCCAAAGAAAAAGAACTTCCTTCATTGATTCAACAGATCTCAAATTCCGGTTCAAAAGCAGGAGCGAGCTTCCTGCTCTTCAAGCCGAGCGGACCTATTGCGAAAGCAAACTACTCTGAAATTCCGGTTCAGATAAAAGTCTCCTGTGGATACCATCAACTCGGTAAATTCCTTTCGAACATCGGCAATCTCGCGAGAATCGTAAACGTACCGTCTGTGAATATAAAAGCAGGGCAGGAACGGAGTATCGAAGCGACGTTAAGTGCAATAACATACACAGTAGCAAAAGGAAAGGAGGTGCACCGTGCTGTTCCACCTCGTAAGTAGTATTTTGTGTACTATAGTGATATTCAACCAGGCACCTGCAGAGGCGGCAGCAAGCGATACACTCTTCCCTGTTGAAAAATGGGACTACAAGCAAGCGGGAAGACGGGATCCTTTTGTTCCCCTCGTCGGTATTGAGGTCGGTGAAGGAAGCAAAGTGAGCCATCTAAGTGTGGAAAATTTGACATTGGTGGGTGTTCTCTGGGGTGATAAAGGTTATTACGGTCTGGTCAAGGATGGTTTGAATAAAGGCTACATTTTAAAAAGAGGCGATAAGGTAGCAGGAGGATATGTAGCCGAAATAAACCGTAAAGCGATTGTCTTTGAAATAGTTCATGCTGGTGTAAAGACAAAATATGAGCTGCCACTTCAAGAAAAGGAAAGGAGGTAAAATATGAGGAATGTATTAATCCTCACATTATTAATTTCGTTGGCAAGTGGCGCAGTCATTCAAGATTTAATTATTGTTCCTGAAGGTGTAAATACAAAACTGACCATTAAAGCGGATGCGCCATTTGTTGCAAATTCATTCACCTTAAAAAATCCACCAAGAATTGTTGTCGATTGTTCAGGAGTCTCCAGCTCGCTCGTCGGCAAAAAATATGTTGTAAACCAGGGTGGTATTCAAAATATATCAATAACCGGTTTTACGGAACAGACAGACCTGATCCGCATTGTCGGAACACTCGATAAAGACTATTCTTATCTTACGCTGACCGAAGACAACAATTTCGTAGTAACCCTTCTCACAGGATTGGTCTCTCCTTTCGCGGAGTGGCATGCAGCTACGGCGGAAATGGTTACGGCACCGGTTGATGAAAGCGGTCCTCCGGTTCCGACACCAGCGCCGAAGAAACCAACGATGACCGGCGGCCGGCCGATCTCCTTCAATCTCGAAGACGCTCCGATAATCCTGTCTCTTATACACATCTACTGGGCCAGGACGTTGAATTCCATCAGGGTGGATATCTCTTCCTCGCCCACAGTGAAGAAAAGAAGAGCACTTATCTGAAATTGATCGAGCTACAGAAAAAGATGGGACTCGACGTCGAATACATCACTGTTTCGGAAATTGAAAAACTCGTTCCCGGTATAAACACCGAAGGACTCCTGGGCG